>JBGOWC010000108.1:0-6562 GCA_041478415.1 Terriglobia bacterium | reverse complement strand
GCTCCCAGATGCCGGAAGAGCCGCGCGGTCGCATGGGATGGACGCGGCCGTCCCAGCGGTTGAAGTCGCCGACGACGCTGACGCGCCGCGCGCTCGGCGCCCACACGGCAAAATGCACGCCGCGGAGGCCTGCGACAGTCTGAATATGCGCGCCGAGCTTTTCGTAGGTGTCGTAGTGGCGGCCTTCGCCGATCAGGTGCAGATCGAATTCGCTGAGCAGATAGGGAAAGGCATAAGCGTCGTGCGTTTTGAATTGGCCACCGGTGTCGGTGCGGTACAGGATTCGATAGCTGCCGGGAGCGGGTGCGCTCTGCGTCGCCTCTGGCAGAGTCGCTTCAAAGAAGCCTTCCGGACGCAGCTTGCGGGCTTCGATTGCACGGGGAGTGCCTTCAACGAGCACGCTCGCTTCCGCGGCCCAGGGCAGGAAGAAGCGCACCTCCCAGCCAGCTCCGATGGGGTGTGGTCCGAGCAGAGCAAAGGGATCGGCGTGCCGCCCGGCGATCAGCGCGTCAATCTGAGTGTTGAGCGCGACGGAGGAATCGGGCGGGGCGTCGGCTCGAATCTTGGGGCGGGCTTCGGACACGCCCTCATTCTAGCCAATCCCGCGTTTGACACCAAAGGATGCTCAGCCGCGGAGTTCCAGGCCCGACGAGTCAAGAATCTCCTTCAAGAAAGCGCCGCGACGGATATAATGCGCCGCGAAGGAGTTATGCAACTATGCGAAGCTCGCGGTGGATCGGCGTTTTCCTGTATCTTGCAGGCGCGATGACGACGCTCGACGCCTATGCGCAGGACCGCACCCAGGCGCGGTCCATGGTCATCTCGCGCCACGGAATCGTTGCCGCGGAGTCGCCGCTGGCGGCGCAGGCGGGCGTGCGCATCCTCGAGCGCGGCGGCAACGCCGTGGACGCGGCGATTGCGGCGAACGCGATGATGGGTCTCGTCGCGCCGATGTCCAACGGCATCGGCGGCGATCTCTTCGCCATCGTCTATGACGCGAAGGCCAACAAACTTTACGGTTTGAACGCGAGTGGATGGGCGCCGAAGGGCTTGAGCATCGAGCTGTTGCGCAAACAGGGCCTGCGGGAAATGCCTCTGCGCGGCGTCCACGCCATTACCGTTCCCGGCGCGGTGGACGGCTGGCAGAAGCTCGCCGACAAATTTGGCCGGAAAAAACTTGCGGAGGTGCTCGCTCCGGCGATTCGCGCCGCCCTGGACGGATTTCCGGTGACCGAGCTCGTCGCCTCCGGGTGGGCGTCCGATGTGGATCTTCTCCGGGCCGACGAAGCCGCGGCCGCCACGTATCTGATCCAGGACCACGCGCCGCGCGTCGGCGAAGTCTTCCGCAATCCCGATCTCGCCTGGTCGCTGCGGCAAATCGCCGAGCACGGGCGCGACGCGTTTTACAAGGGCGAGATCACGAAAAAAATTCTTGCCACAATAGAGAAACACGGCGGAACCATGACTGCCGAAGATCTCGCCGATTTTTCCAGCGAATGGGTCGAGCCGATTTCGACGACCTATCGCGGGTGGACGGTGTACGAGCTTCCGCCGAATGGGCAGGGGCTGGCCGCGCTGATGATGCTGAACATCCTGGAAGAATTTCCGCTGGGTGAGTACGGGCACAACTCGACGCGCGCGCTGCACGCAATGATCGAGGCGAAGAAGCTCGCGTACGCGGATTTAATCCGCTACATCGGCGAACCGCGCGGGCAAAAACTGCCGGTCGCGGCGCTGCTTTCTAAGGAGTTCGGCGCGCAGCGCGCGAAGCAAATCGATCCGGACCGCGCGAATTGCGGCGTTAGCGCGGGGGCGCTCCCCGCCGGGAGCGACACGATTTACCTGAGCGCGGTGGATGGCGAAGGGAACATGGTCTCGCTGATTCAGAGCAACTTCGAGTCGTTCGGCTCCGGACTCGTCGCGGCGGGCACGGGATTTGCTCTCCACAATCGCGGCGCGCTCTTCACTCTCGATGCCGCCTCCCCAAACGCGCTCGCGGGCCGCAAGCGGCCGCTGCACACCATCATCCCCGCGTTCATGCAGAAGGATCAGACGCGCGTGGCGTTTGGCATCATGGGCGGCTGGAATCAGTCGCAGGCGCATGTGCAGTTCGTCGCCAACGTCGTGGACTTCAAGATGAACATCCAAGCGGCGCTAGAAGCACCGCGCTTCAGCAAGCAGACGTTTCCCGGCTGCGACGTTCCCGTGGAAAACCGCGTATCGTCAAACGTGCGCCAGGAGTTGAAAGCAAAAGGCCACGAGATCGAGGTGCATGGCGCATTTTCCGGGCATATGGGCGGAGGCCAGGCCGTGCTGCGAGATTTTGCGGCAGGCGTCAACTATGGTGCGTCCGACCCGCGCAAGGATGGCGAAGCGATCGCCGAGCTTCCGCCAGAGTGACGCTCCCGGAATCCGGTCGCGTAACGCCCGAAGACTCCTCTCGCGAATGCCCAGGGCAAGGGTTTTCCCTAATCCCCGGATTGTGCATCATTCTTCCCGCTGAATGGGCCTTTTGACCCCGCCTCTTACCCTAAAGCCTTATTATTTAATAGGTTAGGAATGAACCATCTGGCATGGCCATTGCTCTCCTTATCGGTAGTCCGGGCTACGAGCACTGAGGGCACGACCCGGAGGCACAGGAGAGCCTCAGAATGCTCCGTCCGAGTCTGGCCAAGACTTCCATCCCAGCCCTCTTCTTTCTTCTATTGTTCGCGCCAGCGAACCACGCTCAGACCGTGAATGTTTCGGGGCGCTACAAATGCGCGGAGGCCAAGGTCCGCGGCAAGGCGGTGCCTTGTCAAAGCACTCCGCTGGTTCTGAAGGATGACGGAAGCTACCAAATTCGCGGGCGCGAAGGGAATTACCTGATCAACGGGGAGTGGCTGGTTCTCTCGGATACGCAGAAGCACTCGCGCGCGAAGATCGCGCCGGGACATCGACTTATCTTCCAGTATCGCTGCGGCGGCGGCAGTTGTGAATTAACCTTCGAGCGGCGAACCGCCGACCTCGGCAAAACTTCGTTGAGCTGACGCGCGCCTACTGCTGCGGCTTTTGATTCGCCAGCGGTGAAGAAAGTGCCGCCGAGCCGCCTGTCCCGCCCGCATCCGCGGAGCGTCCTTCCAGATCCAGAGAGAGCATGCCCTCCGTTGCGGATACCGCCAGCAGCGACGAGGAGCGCTGCGCGCTCAACACCGGGAAAAATCCTTCGGCGAGCGGATCGCGCATCCGCTGCCAGCTCTTCGCTCCGTCATAGGAGACAAGCAGGCCGCGCTTCTGGAGCGAAGCGAGAATCGCGTTTCCCGAGCCCGCCACATCCTGGAATTGCAGCTCGTTCACTTCCGCCCGCTTCCACGTGCGGCCCGCATCGCGTGAAGCGTACAAGCCGAGATTCGAGGTAATGAAGAGCGCTGCACCGTCCACGCGATGCAGGCGAAGATTGCCGGCGCCGGAGAAGGGAATGTCACGCGCTTCCCAGTTCGCTCCGCCGTCGGAAGTGTAAAGGAGACTGCGCTGGGAGATGGCCCAGACGTGCGCGCCGTCCGCGGAGATTTCGAGCGACTGCGCGGGCTGCTTCACGAACGAAGCCGAACCCGCGAATCTCCACGACGCGCCGCGGTCGCGTGACACGATCACGCCGCCGGACGTCGCGGCAAACCAGCCTTCACGGCCGAAGACCATGTCGTTGACTTGCCAGGCGACAAGCTGCGCTGCGGAAGTTTTTGCTTTCGGAGCAGCGGCCGGGCGCTTGGCCGGGGCCGCAGCACCCTTCTTGCCGCGTTGCGCGGGTGCCGCGGAAGGAGCCACTGCGTCCGCGACGAACAATCCTGCCCGAGTCCATTTGCCGGACGTTTCGTCATACTTCATCCAGCCGCCCGAGGAAAGAGAAGCCCACCAGCCCGTGGGCGCGGCATAGACGTGGCGCGTATCCGTGCGCTTCAGTCCTGGGCCGAGCTCGGACCAGGTTGCGCCGGAGTCGCGCGTCGCCAGGAACGGCTGCACGTCGTAGGTCAGCACAACAAGGGCGCGGTCGGGCCGGTCGCGGTCCACGGCCACATCCAGGATGTGCTGGTGAATGAATCCGCTGTTCGACGCGCGAAATTTCGCGGCGCCGTCGTCGCTGATTTGCACGCCATGCCGATCGGTGCCGAGAATCAAGCGATCCGTGCGCTCCGGGTCAATCACGATTGCGTTGATGACCCAGTCGCCGGGCGTGACGCGCTTCCACACGCCGCCCTCATCCGTCGTCTTCCACAATCCGGTCGTTGTGCCTGCATAGAGCGTGTTCGGATGCTTGGGATCCTGGCGGATGAGCTGCGTCCGCCGGAACACAAACGGAATACCCTTGTACTTCGACCAGTTCGCCGCGCCGTTCACGCTGTGATAGATCCCCGAGCAGGCCGTCGCGTGGACGCTGTCCGGATTTTTCGGATCAATCACGATGCTCATCACGTCGGAGTCGTCAATCATGCCCTTCGGAATCGGAAACCAGTCCTTGCCGCCGTTTTCGGTTTTCCACGGCAGATGATACGTGCCGGCGTAAATGACGTTCGAGTCGCGCGGGTCAATCGCCACCGAGTCAAAATTGCGAAGGTCTTCATGATTCGCGGGCGTAATGCGCGCCCAGCTCGCGCCGCTGTCCAGAGAGCGATAAACGCCCGTCAGCGAGCCGGCCACGATGATGTCCGGATTCGTCGGGGCCAGCGCAATGGCGCGGACGGTTTCCTTGGCCAGTCCGATCACGTGCCAACTGCGCCCCGCGTCATCGCTGCGATAGACGCCGCCGCCGCCGGACGCGAGCGTCCAGGTGCTGGCGTAGAGACGCTTCGATTCGCGAGGGTCCACGACAATGTGCGTAATGATGTCGTCCTGGCCGGTGCCAATGCGGCTCAGAAGCTGCCAGTGCGCGCCTTCGTCCGAGGAAGTGAAGACGTGGCCGTCGCCGGTGCCGAGATACAGTCGCTTTGCGTCGTGCGGGTCGGCCTCAAGAGTTCTGACATCGCCGCCCGTCGGCCCGACAGGCCGCCAGGTCTGCGCCGAGGCGGGCTGCACCGCTAGGGCAAGAGCCCCCAGCGCGCTGATCCAGATAGCCTTGCCCAGCCTGCTTCCGTAGCCCTTCATACGCATGGCATTCTCCCAGAGCGCAGAGGCGCCCACAAGCAGCGAGTTTAGGGGAAAGGGCGCGCTTTGCCGCCTGTCCGAAAGGCCAGATTCCGGGTAGGTTCCGCACATGGCTAGTACTCCTGCCCTTTCGGCCGGGGAGGCCCGACCCGGGCTCGGGGGCGCCGCGGCAAGCAAAGACCGGGCAACTTCTTCCCCCCACCGGGGTTCTACCCCTTGGGAGATGAGATACACTCCCATCGGCTGCTCCCCAGCTTCGCGGCCGAGAACAGGGGATTGCCATGAAGACCAAACTTGCCGGTAGAAGCGCATTCCTGGTGCTTCTGGGTTTGACCGGGCTTCTCTTCTTTGTAGCCACTGGCGCACGTGCGGATGAAGGCGATCCGCCGGCGCGCGTTGCGCGCATCAGCTATGTGCAAGGTTCCGTGTCGTTCCAACCGGGCGGCGCAGGCGATTGGGCCAGCGCTGAAGTCAACCGCACGGTGACCGTCGGCGACCGTATCTGGAGCGACTCCGGCGCGCGCGCCGAGTTGCAAGCGGGCGCTGCGGCGATTCACTTGAGCGGCAGCACCGCGCTGTCTTTTCTAAACCTTGATGACCGCACCACGCAGATGCGCATGGCCGAGGGCGCTATCAATTTCCGCGTGCGCGAACTGCATGACGGCGATCTCTACGAGGTGGACACGCCGAACCTGGCCTTTACCGTCAAAAGCGCCGGGGAGTTTCGCATTGACGTGAACGAAGCCGGCGACTTCACCGGCGTGACCTCGTTCCGCGGCGAAGGCGAAGTTACCGCCGGGGGACAGAGCTACAAAGTTCGCGAAGGCGAGCGCGCCGAATTTCGCGGCGCCGAAAATCCGCAGTACGACGTTTCGCGCGCATCGGGCCCGGACAATTTTGACCGCTGGGCCACGGAGCGCGACACGCGCGGCGATCATTCTGCCTCTGCGCGATACGTCTCCCGCGACGTCATCGGCTACGAAGACCTCGACGACTACGGCGACTGGCGCGATGAGCCGGACTACGGTCCTGTGTGGTATCCGCGGCATGTCTCTGCGGGCTGGGCGCCTTATCGCGATGGCTACTGGTCCTGGGTAGGCCCTTGGGGCTGGACCTGGGTGGACTACGCGCCGTGGGGCTTTGCTCCGTTCCACTACGGCCGGTGGGCTTACGCCGGCGGAGGCTGGGGCTGGTGCCCCGGACCGATTTACGCGAGCCCTGTGTGGGCGCCAGCGCTGGTCGGCTGGTACGGCGGCGGAGGATGGGGCGGCGGATTTGGCTTCGGCGGCGGCTGGGGCGGAGGAATCGGTTGGTTCCCGCTTGGTTTTGGTGAGCCGTTTTTCCCGTGGTTCCACTGCAGCCGCAACTTCATCACCGTCATCAACGTAAACAACACGCACATTCGTAACGTGAATGCGCTCCACACGACGAATATCCGGAACGT
>JBGOWC010000089.1:0-7145 GCA_041478415.1 Terriglobia bacterium | reverse complement strand
CATCCAGGTGGATAACCAGGAGCAGAAGGCGTTGTTGCTGCAGGCGCTGGGCGTTTCCTATCGGCTCATGAACAAGCCCGATGAGGCGATGCGCAATTATCAGGACGCCATGGAAATTAACCGCCGCCTGGGGCTGAAGCGCAATCTTGCCATCAACCTGGTGGAGATCGCCCTCGTCCAAGGTACGCTGGGAAAACCGGACGCCGCCCTGGCCAGCTATGCGCAGGCGCTGCAGATTCAGACGGAGATCGGCATCAAGAAAGAAGTCGGCGACACGCTGATTGACATGGGCGTCGTCTACCAGGATCGCGGCCAATACGACAAGGCTTTGCAAGTCTACAAGGAGTCGCTGCAGATACAGCGCGACACCGGCGACGAAACGTATCAGGCTCTGTGCCTGAGCAATATCGGCTTCGTGTATCTCTCCCGGGGCGATAGCGATAATGCGTTCACCTACTTTCAACAGGCGTTGCAGCTTCGGGAAAAGCTGAATGTTCCCGGTGATATTGCGGACAGCCTCCACGGCCTGGGGGAGGCTTACGGCGCCACCGGGCAATACGATCGCGCTTTGGCTTCTTTTCTCAGGGCCATGGAGCTTTGGCGCAAGGCCGACGACACCCGAGGTGCAGCCTTGGAATCGCACCAGATGGGACTGGTGTTTCAATACCAGGGCCGCTTCGGCGCGGCGCTCAGCGCCATGCAAGACGCGGTTAAGCCGCTTCGCGATCTCCACGATCGCAGCCGCGATATGGCCCAGGTCCTCGCGGATTTGGGTGACACTCTCGCGAGAGCGGGGCGAGGGGCGGAGTCCGGCAAACTACTGGAAGAAGCCCAGGGATTGGCGCGCGATTTGAAAAACGAGAGTCTGCAGGCCGCCATCCTGGGCGCCCAGGGCAACGTGCAGTTCTATCGCGGCGATTTCAAGGCCGCCAGGGCCGCGTACGAGCAGGGATCCCGCATGGCGTCCCGGGGCACGGAACACGACAAGATTCTGATCGCTAAATTGAACCTGGCCAAGGTGGCCGTCGCCGAAGGCCGCTCACACTCCGCGATCGCTGGCTTGCGTTCCTTGTCTCAGGAAGCCGATCACCAGGGTATGAAATATCTGGCGCTCGAAAGTTCCGTGGAAATGGCTGCGGCGATGGTGAGCAGCAAGGATTATTCCCGCGCTCGGCAAGAATTGGATCGGGACCTGGGGGCGAGCGAAAAGCTCGGGTTGCGTCTGCAGACGGCCCGGATTCACTACCTGATGGGTATGGTTATCCGGATGACTGGAGATACCGCCGCAGCCAGCGGGCAGTTCCGGCAGGCGCTCAGCCTGCTCGATGAGATGAAGAAAGAAGCGGGCGCGGAAAAGATTCTGCAGCGCCCCGACCTGAAATCAATCTACGAGCAATCCACAAATTGGTCCGCGGGGCCCAAGAGCTAAGAACCCGCCCCCAAGAGCTGAAGCGAACTCTACTCTCACTGCACGGTAAGAGTCGCGGAAGTGCTGTCCACCGGTGCTCCGCTGATGAGCGTTGTTGTGGTGACTGTGTAGATTCCGGCGCACACATTCTTCAAAATCGGGAATGGGAATGATATCGATTTCGACGTGCCAGCCTTTATCGTGAACGGGGGCGTCGTAAACATCACCGTGCTGGAATTACCGCAGTTCTTCCCGAGCGGCCCTGACAATGTGAATTTGACGCTAACCGTCTGGGCGGCAGGCATACAGTCGATGACGCTAGACGTTACAGTAATGAACGCGGGGCGGGTAACTTGCACCGGGCTGATCCCAACTGCGGCGTAATGGCAGGACACCGTGTAGTTGACCAACCTGATGGAACTATTTCCGGTCGGCAGGGCGCTGTCAGTCGCGTTCACGGTAAACGACTTTGGGGTGGTGATGCCACTGGGCATGGTATCGATCTTGACGCCGCTCGCCACAGGGCCGGCACAATTGGCGAGGGTGACTCCCGCGCCGAGATCAGTGCAGCCATAATTTGCCAGAACATTTTGGTTGGCTGCATAAGTCGTCGCGGCCGGAACAATCACCGTGATATCCGGGGATTTTTTGTCAACCTTGTTGCCCAAGATAGGTCCTGCGGTCACACAGTTGTCCGCTTTGTCGCAGACCTGCCGCGAAGTCGTCGGAGCGCTGTTCGTATCCGTGTTTGAGGGTACGGCAGTCATCAAGTTGAAGTTTACTGGGGTGTTCGGCGCCAACCCGGAGGGCGTGTCGCTCGGGGAGCACGGGATACTGACGTCGCTGTTGTGCCATATCAAATCCGGCCCGGAGCAACCGGTTATCGGCAGTGTATTGTCAACGTTGATTGTGAATGACTTGAAGCTTGTGGACCAGACCTTGCTGTCTGGATCTAGCTTGAAGCTCAGCTCATTGGTCCCGGCGCAGTCTCTTGCGGAGTAATGGAGCAGATATGACCCCTCGGCCAGCGCGCCCAGGTCAACAGGCAGTGCAAAGGAAGGCGCCTGGGTATCAGAGTTAATCGTATTGGGGCAACTCGTGAGGTCGCTCGGCGGCTCGTTGGGGCTGAAGACAGTCGTATCTTCCGGAACGGGAAGTAGCGTGCTGGGAAGTGGCGAATTCGCAGAGCTGATTCCGTAGGTAATGCTGTCTATCGGTGCGACGACACTGCTATTCGTGTTCGGATTCAGCTGCGGATTCGCCGTAAGGGTTCCGGTGACAGGTGTGTCGCTATTGGAGTGGGTCCACCCGGCGGCGTTTACGAATCCCGAAACCGCCGTCGATGGCGCGAGCACGCCCGTCACCCAGACGTAGGTCGAGTTCGTGGACGCTCCGCCCTTCCTGCCCGTGTATTCCCCCGGTCCGGTGAAGGAGACTGCGCCGTTCTGCGGACACGACATATTTCCCTCGGGACTTTGGGGAACGAACGCGCACGGCCCTCCGGGCGTCGTCGCTGTGAGCCACGCGTCGCTAGCTTCCACAACCCCGAAAACGGTATTGGGATTAATAATAAGAGTCGCCGGATCAAACGTAGCCGAGAGCAGGATATTCCGTGCATTCGACTGCGGGCAGTTGTCCCCCGCCGGAGTGGCGTTGGAGGGAGTGGTGCAAAGCTGTGTTTTTGCTACGCAGTTGCCGCCCGCACCGTTGACGGGGATGCACTGCGTGGTCGCGAACGGCGTTCCTCTGACAAGACTTGGCCAGTCCGCGGGCGTAATTTGGGAATTCGTGATCGAGGGAGTTGCGACGTTATTATCCGTGATGGTGAGGGCCGCGTTTGAATAGTCAAAAGCGTATTGGTCCAGATTGTTCGTGGCGTCGTTAAACGTGAAAGTCTGCGCCGCGTTGGTACCGGCGGTAGCGTCTATCGGCTGGCCGGTCTGCGTCACCCCAGTGAGAGCGTCAGGAGTGCCTTCCAGAGCGAAAAAGGTGCTTCCGCCATTCGGAATTCCGCCGCCGGTGAAGTGGACCGTTCCGCTCCTCTCATCCTCGCTGATGTTCGTAAACGTGTTGTTCGGGCCTTCATAACCGCTGTTCCCGTTCAGGGGAAAGCAATCCGCAGTATTAAACGCACACATTCCATCGCCATCGAACGCGAACAGCCCGTCGCGCGCGGAGGCGGACGTGACGAGAGTGATGGAATTCAAAGGCACGCCGGAATTGTTTTGGATCCCAATCAAGGTGTCATCATGGAACGGGAGGAACGGGCCGTCATAGGGGTTTCCGTTGCCTGTGTTCGTAACTGCAAAGGCAGTCGCTTTCCCCGACCCGTCAACTGCAGTCACGGTGATTACGGCGCCGCATCCGGTGGCGGTCCCAACGGGCAACGCTGCCGAGCACTGATCCGTAGCCGAGGCCGGGGCGGCGCCGAGCAGGCACACGAAAGAGGAAAGCAAAACCAGAGGCGCAATTCTCCGCAGAGTCAGCTCAATCATTTTCATGGTGCCCTCTTGGAAGCAAATTTCCTGGCCTCGTCAAGATCGATGACCAGTGAAGATAAGAAGTAGAGAAGATCTATCGCATATCGCCGGGGACTCGGGGATAGTCCAGCGAAAACCATGCTACATCTATACGCTCTGCATCTTTCTGTCAACTCATTTCCTGTTTTCCGGGAGGCGCCGGTCCATGCCCGCTTGTTATTCATCTTCGGTGGAGGTTTGGGCAGGCAGAGAAAGGGCCGAGCTATTCGCAGCGCAGCGACGCCATGGGGTCCATTCGAGCGGCGCGGCGATTTAGACGCGGGGCCGCGCGGAACGTGAGTGGAGGGAGCAAGGCAAAACGAGGAGTAGAATGGCGGCAAGAGGTGCGGCCATGGAGGAAGAAGGGGAGAGCGAGGGAATCGAGCGGTTGTGCCAGGGCGTGTCGCGGAACGATGAGCCGTGCGATTTAGCGGCGACGGTGCGCTGCGAAACGTGCGGGCGGTGGTTCTGCGAGGGACATGCGGAGGATGAAGAGTGGCATGCGTGCAAGATGCGCGATGCCGACGAGGGTGGTGAGGCGTAGGCGGGTCAAAGATTCAATGCGGGCTCCTGCAGATGCAGGAACCAGCGTTCGAGAACCACGCGGCGGCAAAACCAGCGGGTGGCCAGCAGCAAGGGAGCCAGCGAAGCGATTAGGCGAGGCGAAATACGCCGGCCGATATTCGAGGCCCAGTCTCTCTGCGATTTTCCAAAACGCGAAGCTATGACCGCGCGGTAAGGACTTAGCCGTTCGCGATCGTATTTACCGCCAGCGGCGGCGATCACCTTTGCCGCCAGCAGGCCGGATTCAATCGCCGGGCGGATTCCTTCGCCGCTTTGCGAATAGGCCAATCCGGCGGCGTCTCCGATGAGCATCCATCCCTCACCGACGACTTCGCGGCTCGTCTTGCCATAGAGAAGATAGGCGTGCCCGGGGAGACGAGCAGGCAAGTCGAAGGAGAGTTTTTTCGAGGCTTTCAGGAAATCCAAAAACGCGGAGACATGCGTCGAGAGGCTGGGCGAATCAAATCTTCCCAGTCCGACGTTCAGAATATTTCCCTTCCTGACGCACCAGCCGTAGCCGCGCATGTCCGGGCAGAAATACAGCTCGGGAATTTTCCCGCGGATGGAGCAGCCCGCCTGCTGGCGCGCATCCATCTCAAACTCAACCTCCTGCGCGGCGACCACGGCTTCGCGACCGGCCGGCGCTCCCAAGAAACGCGCGACGGGGCAAAAATGGCCGCCGGCGCCGACGACAAGCGGAGTCTTGATTTGGCTGTTGACGATCCAGCAGTCGCCGGAGCGCTCCAGACTTTTCAGGCCCACGCCCAGGAGAAGGCGCGCGCCGGATCGCTTCAACAAATAATCATCAAACTCGTAGCGGCGAATTCCGTAACTGATCGGCCGGCCATAATCCGTTTCCGTCTCGGAATCTCCCATCCGGCTGATGCGAAATCCGGTGATGGGCTGAAGCACGCGGCCTTGGGAATATTCGCCGAGGTTGATTTGCAATTCGTCCACGACGGCGGGCGTGATCCATCCACCGCAGACTTTGTCGCGGGGGAAGGTCTGCTTATCCAGGATGGCAACGTCCAGGCCGGAATGCCGAAGTTGCCATGCGCAGGAGGAGCCGGCCGGGCCTGCTCCGACGATCAAGACATCGCATGAATCCATTTCGGTTCCTGTTCAGCGCGCTTGTCGTTTCGGTAGAGGTGAGCGCGGGTCCAGGGAATCCGCCGGCAAGCAGGACCCGCAAAGAGGACCTGGAAGAGCTGGAGAGTGCCGGCATTGAACCCAGCGAGGGCTCCCGAAAGGTAAAGCCTCCAGGTCCGGACAAAGTTCGGGTCAAACATTTCGGAGACGCGCCCGGCCGCGAGTTCAAAGTTCTCTAGCCAATGCTCGAGCGTTTTGGCGTAGTGCAATCGCAGGTTCTCGACATCCAGCACGGAGAAATCCAGCGGCTCGAACATTTCCAGGGCCTGGCGGAGCGTTGGCGCGTAGGCGCCGGGAAAGATGCGCTTGCGCGTCCAGGCGCTGAAGGGACTTGGATGGCTGCGGCCGATGAAGTGCAGAAGCCCGCGCCCGGAATCTCCGAGCGAGCGATGAATGACGTTTGCCAGCTCCGCGTAATTCTCGCGCCCGACGTGCTCGAGCATGCCAACGGAGACGAAGGCATCGAAGCGGCCCGACACGTTGCGATAGTCGTCCTCGATGAACTCCACCTGGCCGCTCAGTCCCAGCTCGGAGGCCCGTTGGCGGGCAAGCAAGATTTGGTCCCGAGAAATATTAAACGCTTTGACGGACACGCCAAAGTTTCGGGCCATGTACAGAGCGAGCGCGCCCCAGCCGCAACCGGCTTCGATGACTTTCTCGCCGGGTTGAAGCTCGAGCTTGCGGCACACGTGCTCCATCTTGGCGATCTGCGCCTCTTCGAGCGTTGCGGAAGGCGATGGGAAGTAGGCGCAGGTGTAAACGAGTTCGGAATCGAGCCAGAGCTTGTAAAAATCGGCGCCCAAATCGTAGTGATGGTGAACGTTTTCTTGGGAACCGCGCAGCGTGTTGGCTTGCGCGCGGGTCAGCCAGTGGGACGCCAGCCGTGAGTACCAACTCGCGGGCTCGGCGTTGGGCATGGATTTATAGACGGCTTCCAGAAAACCAACAAGATCGCCCGCCACCTCGATGCGCCCATCGGCATACGCCTCGCCGAAAGCGACCTCCGGATCGAGAATCAGTTTTGCGAGAGTGCGCCGGTCGTGAATGATCACATCCGCGACGGAGTCAGGAGTCGAAAGTTGGACGCCATCTTTGAGAATGAATCCAATGGGTGCGCGGCCAATGGCTTCGTGAATTCTTCGGAGCAACCATGTTTCTACGGAGGAGAATGCATTCTTAGTCGGCATGACTGTAACCTCCCGCTGATCCCGGCGGCGCCGATCCTGCTGGGCGGATTCTAACACTACGGAGGCTTTCCCTAGGGAGCTCAGATGGTGAAGGGCTGGGCGAAGCGTGGCTCGCGGCGGACGCCGCGCATGATCACGTTCCTCTCGTCAATTAGGGTCAAACTTTTGCAATAAGGATTGCGGCGGATGAGGCAGAATGGCGGCGAAGTACGAGCCCAGCGCACGGGCGTTGAAACGCTGGGAGCAAGGAGAGAACAAACATGTCAGCAAAGCCGGCAGCGAAGCCAATTCCAGAGGGATTTCACACCGTCACGCCGT
>JBGOWC010000222.1:0-4288 GCA_041478415.1 Terriglobia bacterium | reverse complement strand
GTGCCCCAATCACCGCGCCCTTGCCGCCGCCGGCGAGAGCGCCGATAATCGCGCCGGCGCCCGCACCGCCGCCGATGAACACGGTGTCGCGCTTGGCTTTACCGCCCATGGTATGTCCCGCCGCGGATGACGCGATGGAGTAGGTCTTGCCGTGGACGGTTACGGAACGCAGTTTCAGCCACAGCTTCGCGGGCGTCGAGAGCCTGCCGGATTCCTGCACACTGCTCACGGTCAGTTTCGCCGCGGAGCCTTTCGGAATAACGACTTTTCCGCCGCCGACCACGTCATGAGAAACAACACCGGTCACGGTCTGGCCGGCCTTGGCGGTCTTGGAGCTGACGGCGTGGTTCGTCGTGACGCTGATCTCCGTGCCGGCGGGCACGGTTCCGGAGGCAAGCGCTAGTGTCGGAACAAGCAGAGCGAGTGTCAAAACAAGAACGAAGGATTTCATTTTTTTCATCTTTTCCACCTTTTTGGGAAAAATGGGGCTGTTCTTTCAGTGTACCAAAAGCGGGAGGCGCGGCAAGGCGGATGCGCCTAAAGATGAAACCGCAGTTCGGCCGCGTCGCCCCCGGGCTCCACGAACATGTTATCGATCAGCCGCGTCGAGCCGAGAAACGCGGCCTGCAGCACATAGCAGGAACGGCGAATCTGCATGACCGGCTCAAAGGTGTCTGCATCCACGATTTCGGCATAGTCCGGCGTGACGAGTGGCTCCGCGGCGAGGACGCGGCGCATCACTGTCTGTAACTGCAGCGCGTCGCGGACCCCGCTGGCCATCTCTTTCCGCGCCGCATCCAGCGCCCGATAGAGCGCCGTCGCGGCGCGCCGCTCGTCCGGCTTCAAATAGGCGTTGCGGGATGACATTGCGAGGCCATCCGGCTCGCGCACGATGGGGCAGACGACAATCTGTGTATCCAGATTCAGGTCGCTCACCATCTGCTGAATGATCCGGGCCTGCTGCGCATCCTTGCGCCCGAAGTAAGCGAAGTGCGGCCGGACGATCTCGAGCAGTTTCAAGACAACCGTCGTCACACCGCGAAAATGGCCCGGCCGCGATCGCCCTTCGAGCCGTTCGCTCAGCCCTTCGACATGGACATAGCTTTGAAAGCCGCGCGGATACATCTCCGCGGATTCGGGCGCGAAAAGACAGTCCGCACCCATCGCGGTAAGTCTTGCCGCATCTTCTTCGATGGTCCGCGGATATCTTGCAAGATCTTCTTTGGGGCCAAACTGCGCGGGATTCACGAAGAGCGAAACGACCACGGGCATGCAATCCTCTTGCGCGCGGTGCACGAGAGAAAGATGGCCTTCATGCAGCGCCCCCATCGTCGGCACAAGTCCGACGATGCGGCCTTCGGCGCGCGCTTGCGCCGCCGCTTCTTTCATCCAGAGAATTGTGCGAATTGTTTCCACGGAGAAGAATTGGTCTGCGAATCTACGCGCCGGCGGCGCTGGCGCGTTCGCGGTAGAAGCGAATCAAATCAAGCGCGACGCCCTTCAGACCGAGCTGACGGAGAAATGCGACCACCTGTCCGCGATGGTACGTGCTGTGATTGGCGAGATGCTGAAGAGCCTGCCACAGCGGGCTCGGATAAATCTCGCCGGCCGTCGTGCGGAATTGAAAAACCCGCGCGAGATCTTCTGCAGTAAGACCATTCACGTAGCGAAGTAAATCGCCTTCGACCGTGGACCAGCGCGAACGCAATTCAGCAACGGTGGAAAATTCGACCGCGTTCAGAAGGTTGCTCGGCGAGCGGCTTTGAAAGCGTTCGTGCCACAGCCACTCCGCGCCGAGGATATGCGCGAGCGTGTCGCGCACGGATGGAAAACTCGAGCGCAGATCCCGCGTGAACTGCTCCGGCGTCAGCGGCTCGCACGCATCGAGGAGCCGGTGATTCGCCCAGGAGTTGTATTGGTAGAGCGCGCGAATATCTTCCGGGGTCATGCGCTGCCTCCCGTTATGTGATGTTGGCCGATTCGCGATTCAGCTTGCGATCGGCGTGACCTTGCGGGTTCTTACCGCTTCCGCCGCGTGATACGACTCGGCGTCCAAAGGAAAATTGCCGCGGCGCACGTCTTCGCAATACTCGCGCACCGCGCCCGAAATGATTTCGCCGAGATGCGCGTACTGCCGGGCGAATTTCGGCGTCTCGCCGAACGTCAGCCCGAGCAGGTCGTGCACCACGAGAATCTGGCCGTCGCAATCCGGCCCTGCGCCGATTCCGATCGTCGGGATTCTCACGTCCGCCGTAATCTGCGCTGCGAGTTGCCGCGGAATTCCTTCGAGAACGACGGCGAACGCGCCCGCCGCTTCGACCGCGCGCGCATCGCGAATGAGCTGCTCAGCTGCGTCCGGCGTTTTGCCCTGAACGCGGTAGCCGCCCATGGCGTGGAGCGATTGCGGCGTCAATCCGATGTGGCCCATCACCGGGATTTCCGCTTCGACGAGCCGCGCGATCAGTTCGATGCGGCGCTCTCCGCCCTCGATCTTCACCGCCTCCGCGCCGGCTTCCTTCACGAAGCGCACCGCGTTGCGCAGCGATTCGGCGATGTCTGTGTGGTAGCTGCCGAAGGGCATGTCCGCAACGACGAGAGCGTGGCGCGCCCCGCGGCGTACCGCGCGCGTGTGATGCAGCATCTCGTCGAGCGTCACCGGCAGCGTGCTCTCGTAGCCGAGCACGACCATGCCGACCGAATCACCGACGAGCAGCACGTCCACGCCCGCTTCATCGAGCAGACGCGCAGTCGGATAGTCGTACGCAGTAAGGCAGGTGATTTTTCGATCGGGGGAAGAAGAGTTCTTACGACTGAGGATTTCGGGCACGGTGACTTTTCCGTTGCCCGCATTCGGAACGATACTCATGTCGGCCTCCGGTGCCATTCCCGTAAGTCGGGATACAGCCCAATGCCTAACCATAAAAAGAATAGCAGACCGCCGCGTGCGTGGCCAGAGCTTTTTCTGTAAGGCCGCGCGGTGATTAACTTCTGCGTGGTGCCTGGGCGCGGCTCTTCCACGCTCCGCCGCGGCCGAGCCAGTAACGCACCGCCGAATCGAGCGTCGCTCCGAGATAAAACAGCGCGATAAACGGGAGGAGCGGTGCCCAAAAGGGAGAACAACGATAAAAACGCAGCGTGGGGACAAAGGCGGCTGCCATCGCTGCCCAGGTAAGGATTCCTATATTTCGCGCGACGTGATTGGAAACGAAAAGCAGAGCAACGGGAACAAAATAGGTGAGAGCGAGTCCGGCGGCCGTGGCGGCAAGAAGCAGCGCCGAGTAGCGAAGCTCGGTGAATGCGGTGCGCGCGATCGTGCGCTCGATTTCAGCGAAACTCGCGTAAACGCGAATGCTGCGGCTCGCGCGCGTGAGACCCATCCAGATGCGTCCGCCCGTGCGTTTCACGGCATGCGCCAGAGCGCAGTCATCAATCACTTCGTCGCGAATCGAGGCAAAACCTCCAATGCGCTCGAGCGCCCTCCGCCGCAACAGGATGCATCCTCCCGCCGCACCGGCGGTTCGCGTCGAAGGATCGGCAATCCATCGCGGCGGATAGAGTTTCAGGAAGAAAAACAGGAAGGCCGGAATCAGAAATCGTTCGGGAAGTGTTTTCGCTTGCAGCAGCACCATGAGCGAGGCGAGATCGAGCTGATCGCGCAACGCGCGAGAGACGAGACGCCGGAGCGTGTCCGGCGCGTGGACGACATCGGCATCGGTGAACCAGAAAAAATCAGGCGGTTCGGCCGTGAGATGCGCGAGGCCCTGCGAGATGGCCCATAGCTTTCCGGTCCAGCCGGCGGGCAGCGGCGCGGCCGCATGAATCATAATGCGGTCCGCTTGATCCAATGCATCCGCCGCGCGATGGGCGGCATCGGCGGTACCGTCGTCGCTGTCATCGTCCACTAGCACGATAGAAAATTGGCCGGGGTAGTTTTGTTTCAGAAGCGAGTGAATCGCATCCTCAATCGTGGATGCTTCGTTTCGCGCGGGAACGATGGCGACGACGGAAGGCCATTTCGATAGCGGCTCGACTCGATCCGCATCGGCGTCGAACGCGCGAACTTTCCAGAATGCGCCGCGTGCGAACAAGAGATATGCCCACACGGAGAGCGAAAAAATTCCCGCGGTGAGGGGAAGCGTCACCACGCTGTAGAGAGTATGCGAAGCCCGCGGGTTTCACAATTCACCGGCCTTCCCTGCAATTTCCGGGAAGGCAAACTGCGATTCCGAGCGGATGCGAACCGGCAAACTAGGCCAAATCTTCGGCGCGGAGGGGGAATCGGCGGGGG
>JBGOWC010000302.1:0-3232 GCA_041478415.1 Terriglobia bacterium | reverse complement strand
GGTTCGTTCGCGGCGCTCTGGGGCGCGTGGCGCCACCGCCGGTGGCTTTTCTGGGCATTTCTGCCGTCAGTTCTTTGCATGTGCGTTTCAACGGTGTACGGGCGCTACCACTACGCAATGGACGTCTTCGGAGGGATGATCACGGGAACGCTGGGGTACTTGATTGGAGGGTGGTTGATGCGCAAGTTTTCCGCGGGTGACCACGCAAAGATGGCGGTCTGAAGGCCGCCGCTACAGAGACGGGCGGCGCAGTTGAGGATGGACTCGCTCGAAGGCGAGCGCGACGCGCAGCAGGCCGCCCTCTTCAAACGCACGGCCGATAAGCTGCAACCCCACGGGCGCGCCTGCCCCAGTAAAACCACACGGAACCGAAATCGCCGGAAGCCCCGTGTAATTGGAGGGGCGATTCAGACGAAGCAGCGCGGCGCGCACTTTGTCTTCACCGTAGGAAGTCTTGACGGTTTCTTCGCCGATCCGCGGGGCCATGAAGGGCACCGTGGGGGCGACAATCGCATCCACACTGGAAAGCGCGGCGTCCCACTCGGCGCGCAGCTCTTTGCGAAACTCCAAGGCGTGAACATACTCCGCCGCGGATACCTGGCTTCCCATCTCCAGCCGCATGCGCACATCTTCTCCGTACTCGCTGCTGCGCGCGGGATACCAGCCACTCGCCTTGTGATAGGCGAGCGCCTCGGCCAATGCAATCGCGGTGCTTGGCGCGTCGCCATCGACAACACGAGGCACAGACACTTCCACGACCCTCGCCCCGCGCTTTTCCCATCCGGAAACGGCCGCTCGGCAGAGGCCGCGCGTCTCTTCGTCAACGCGATCCCAAAAATACTCCCGCGGCCAGCCGAGACGGATGCGCCGGGCGGCCTTCTTCATCTCCGCGCGATAGTTTGGCACGCGGCGCGTTGACGAAATGGCGTCCTGCGGATCGCGCCCGGCGATGGCCTGAAGGATCAACGCAACATCAGCCACGGTGCGCGCCAGCGGCCCGACGTGGTCGAGGCTTGGCGCAAGCGGCACGGTGCCGTGCATGCTCACGCGGCCGTACGTTGGCTTGAGCCCGACGATGCCGCAGAGGGCGGCGGGGATGCGGATGGAGCCGCCGGTGTCCGTGCCTACCGAGGCATAGCAGAGGCCTGCGGCGAGCGCCGCGGCCGAGCCGCCGCTGGATCCGCCCGGGATGCGTTCGAGATCCCAGGGATTGCGCACGGGACCATAATGAGGGTTGTTGGAGGTTACGCCGTAAGCGAACTCGTGCATGTTCGTCTTGCCGAGAAGGACAGCACCGGCGTCTCTCAACTTTCGGACGATGTGCGCGTCTTCCACGGGAACAAAGTCGCCGAGGATCTTCGAGCCGGCCGTCGTGCGAATGCCATTTGTATAGATATTGTCTTTCAAAGAGATGGGGATTCCCTGAAGAGGGCCGCGATCGCGATGGCCTTTGCGGCCGCGAGGGGCGAAGAGTTCAGCTTCGGCTTCTTTGGCCTGGACTAGCGCCAAGTCGGCGCTCACGGTGATGTAGGCATTCAGCCTGGAATTGAATCGCTCGATACGATCGAGCATGAACTTCGTCAACTCGATCGGGGACAGCTTCCGCTTACGAAAGAGGCGGGCAATCTCTTCGATCGATGCGAAGGCAAGCTCGTTGTCAGTCATTGGCGAAAAACCAAAAAGGTCGGCGCTCGCGCCAAGCCACGCCGCGCCCACACCGCACGCGGTCCGTGCCAGGAATTCCCTGCGCTTCATGGCTCTTCCCCACGGCTAGAATTCGTGGACGGCAAACCATTATGCACAATCCAGCCTCTAGAAAATCTTTTCCTGGCGGCGTAAATTCCCGAACGTCCCGATGTTCGCGATGATTAGCGCCACGCGGAATTGATTTTCCGTGCGCACCTGGCCGAGCGCGATGCGCCGGTATTCGAAGGCGATGCCGCAGCAGCCGCCGTTGTAGCTGACCTGCATGAGCTGATTTTGCAGGAAGCCGCGGGTGATGTCGTAGCTGAAACCGCCGGCAGCGTTAAAGCCTCGGCGGTTCAGCTCACCGTAGCCGATGAGCGCGCGAATTTGATTCGAGAGGGGCTGCAGGATGGGGTCCGCCTGGACGCGGAAGTGCGCGACCGTGGCGAACAACTCGCGATACGGTTTGATTTTCACGAGTGAGCCGACTGTTGTCAGCTTGCCGCGCTCGGTATCGTATTCGAGGATTTGTTCAACATCGTACCGCCCGCCCGGCGTGACTTTGACGTCGCTGATCACCGGCGACCAGTTGCGCGGCCCGTCGGCAAAGGCAAACGGCGTGATCGAATTGAGCGCCTGAAAAACGTTTCGCTGCCCGGCAACGACTGCGCCACCGAATGTCGGATCGAAAAAGTGCTTCTGCACCACGCGCCAGGAAAGAAACTCCTCGGGCTGGTCATCGCCGCTCTTGCGCAAGAGCCGCTGCGTGAAGCCGTACTCGAGTTCATTCGTGTTCGTCAGCGTGGAATCCTGATCGAATCGGATGAACCGGTCAAAATCGTGCACGCCGGTGATGTAGCGGTAGGTCATCTGCGGCTCAATCACATGTTTCCATCTGGTCCTGGCATTCGGCCGGTCGTAGATTTTTTCGAGTGAAGGCGGGCGGAGGTCCACGGTAATCTCGCCGGTATTACGTGTGAGTGATGCTTCGCTGAGGATGCCGTTTACGTCTAAAGACGCACCATAACGTGTTGTTCGGAAGGCCGCGGTCGTGGTCACGCCGAGCCACGGCCCGAAGTGCAGTGGCACGGTGACGCGCGGGGCGAATTCGGTGCGCTGGACCGCTGCGGCGGTAACCAGGTTCTGATCCGCGCGGTGCACGGCGCCGGCAAACGCGGCAAATCCGAAATAGACCGGCAGCCGCTTCCAGGGCGCCTGCTCGACGGAGCTGAGCCGCGCCTCCGGAGCGTTGCGCAGCACGACGCTCGTTTCCGGCTGGATGGTCAGGAAGCTCTTGTCATTTAAGGCCGCAAAATTCAGGCTGAAGCCTCTGAAATTGTTGGTGACAAATGCAGCGCTGCGAACTTCGGAGTTCACGGCATCGCCGAACGTGTCGGCAAAGGCGAGGCGGAAGGTGAGCGAGGAGAGCTGATTGATGTCGGCCACGGCTCGCCAGCCGTTGGGCAGCAACGACTGAAACTCGAATTGCTGCTGGTGGCCGCCCTGCGGCTGGCGCACGCCATTGGCATCGAGCAGGCCTCGGTCG
>JBGOWC010000212.1:0-4434 GCA_041478415.1 Terriglobia bacterium | reverse complement strand
CCTGCGCCGCATCGAAATGAATTTTCTGCCGGACGTGTATGTCACCTGCGAAGTCTGCCGCGGCCGCCGCTACAATTCGGAAACTCTCGCGGTTCGTTACAAAGGCCTCACCATCTCGGATGTGCTGAGTCTCCCGGTCAGCGATGCGCTCAAGCTGCTCGAGAATATCCCGCAGATCCGCCAAAAACTCGAAACTCTTGTGGACGTCGGCCTCGGCTATGTCCAGCTCGGCCAGTCCGCCACGACGCTCTCCGGCGGCGAAGCGCAGCGCATCAAGCTTGGGCGTGAGCTTTCCAAGCGTCAGACTGGCCGCACGCTCTACATTCTGGATGAACCCACCACGGGGCTGCACTTCGACGACGTGCGCAAGTTGCTCGACGTCCTCCAGCGGCTCGTCAATCTCGGCAATTCCGTCCTCATCATCGAGCACCACCTCGACGTCATCAAGCAGGCGGACTGGATTCTCGACCTCGGCCCGGAGGGTGGCGAGGCGGGCGGCCGAATCGTTGCGCAAGGGCCACCCGAGCAGATCGCGCGCACCAAGAAGTCCTACACCGGCCAGGCCCTCGTTCGGGTGCTGAACCCGAACGGCGGCGCAAACGGTAAGGCGTCCGCCGGAAAATAGGCGCTGCCGCTGACTGCGTTCCTTGGGATCTCTTCTTCTTGAGCGGGGGGGAGTGAGAACTAATCCTTCAGAAAAACCGTCCAGCTCTCGAGATCGTACAGATCATTCTCGCGCATCCCGAGGATTCCCTTCACGAGCTGCTTTGACTTGAACACAAGCGCGCTCGATTTCCCGTAGCGGGGTTGCGGGCAGGCATCGTGCTGCCGGACAAGATGCCGGACTTCTTCGTGAATCTTCCGCGAAACTGTCTCCGCGTCGGGGAACTCAAACAGGCATCCCGACCCGACGAAGAGGATCTCGTTCCCGTATCTTGAATCCAGACTGCGTTTCAGGTAAGGCAGTCGCGTCGTGAAAACGAGATCGTGGTTTCCCAAACCGTTCGTTTCGGCGGAAACCATCTGCGCGGAGACTTTCTTCCCGGCTTTGAAGATCTCAATCCCGCGCTCCGCGTTCCGGAAGCGCAGCAACACTTTGTAATCTCCGGGAAACGCCTTCAAATAATCGTCGCAGACGCGCAGATTCTGCTCCAGCAGCGGCAGTACGTCCTGTACGTCGCACGCCGGAATCTCCGCGTAATGGTTGGCTCTTTCGATCTGCTGCTGGCATTGCGTCAGGAGCGTGTCGCTCGAAACAGGCATGCGGAAAGAGGGCCGCGTGATCTCTCCCTTTTCGATCGTGAATCCCGGCGCGATGTCCAGCGCCTGCGTTCGGCTGGGGATGCCGCCGCTATTCAGGAGGTGCACGGGACGCTCTGCGTTGTGCACAGGCTCGTTCGCCCAAAAAAGTTCCTTTTCCAGCAGAACAACGTCCGCTGCAAACGGAAACGCAAACTTTGGGTTCAGCTCCTGCACAATCCGCGCCCAGACGGTGTTGAAATGATGCTGCCGCAGCGCCGCTGTCTTCGCGTAATCCTTGCCCGGGATCCGGTAGCAGTTGGGAAAATGCGACGCCGTGCCGTATCCGCAGAAGACGTAGTCCACCACCGGGTATTCTTTCTTTATCCAGGCGATGAAGCGGTCCTGGACCCACGTTGGAGTGGCGTGCAGCGCATCGTTCAGGTTGACGCAAACCTCGCGGCCGTCGGAGACGACCATCATGGTGTCGGCTCCCATGGTCGGCCGGATCGTCGCCTTCACGCCGGACCCCAGCTCGGCTGACTCCCCGTCCGCCAACTCCAGCACCGGAAACCCCATCGTGCGCAACGTCGGCGCCAGGTCCAGATTTTTCGCCACCAGAATCTTGGTGTCTCGGCTGAACCGGGTCAGCGTCCCGGGATGCATGTGGTCGTTGTGACCGTGGGACAGGTAGATGTATTTCGGCGAACGTCCCCCGAGTACGTCTAGAAAAGGATTCGGGTAGATCCACCACTGCGCTCCAAAACACGGTCCCGCCCACCAAGGATCGGTCAGAATCGTGACGTCCCCGGCTTCGAGGAATAGAGACGCGTGTCCAATGAAAGTGATGCGCACGGTGTTTTCTGAGCGGAATGCCCTACCCAAGCCAGTATACAACACGCGCATGGAGGGCTCACCCGCGCTGCCTTCGGGTGTTCCTTCGACTGCGATGAGAACGATGAGAACTTGGCATTCCGTCTGACTGGGTGCAGGCTTCACTTGCGCCGCCCCGCCGCTTGCCTTTAGAGTGCAAGTTCGTCTATGAGCGCCTACAACATCGAGCCGCTGCGCCTCGAAAAATTGCGCACCTACCCGCTCGCCTCGCGGAAGAGCAAAGTCAGCGTCCGAGAGTTCGCGCGGCCCGTTGCCCGCGGCGCCTCGCTCACAAAATTTCTGGACGCGCTTCCCCGCATTCTCGCCGGCGAAGATCTGCGAAATCTCCTCGCCGCCATCCACCGCGCGCGGAAAAATCGCAAAGCCATTCTGTGGGGCATGGGCGGCCACGTCATCAAAGTTGGCCTCGGCCCGGTCCTCATCGACCTGATGCGGCGCGGCTTCGTCTCGGGAATCGCGATGAACGGCGCCGCGCTCATCCACGATTTTGAGATCGCGCTCGTCGGCAACACTTCGGAAGACGTCGAAGCCGCTCTAGGAAAAGGCCGATTCGGCATGGCCGCGGAAACGGGTCTCTACGTGAACGAAATCGCGGTCGGCGCGGCGCGAAGTGGACTAGGCCTCGGTGAAGCGGCCGGCAAACTCCTTACCAGCGGCCGCCTGCGCGTCCGCCATCCGGAGGCGAGTGTCCTCATTGCCGCCTACAAACGCCGCATTCCCGTCACCGTTCATCTCGCCATCGGAACGGACATCCCGCACATGCATCCGGCCGCGGACGGCGCTGCGCTCGGCGCCGCGACGCATCACGACTTCCGCCTTTTCTGCGCGCTCGTGAAACAAATGCACCCGGGCGGCGTCTATCTCAACTGGGGTTCGGCGGTTCTCCTGCCGGAGGTTTTTTTGAAAGCCGTTTCGGTCGTTCGTAATCTCGGCGTTCCCCTGCGCCCAGTGACTACGGCGAACTTCGACTTTATTCAGCACTACCGTCCGTTGCAGAATGTTGTAAAGCGACCCACCGCGCCCGGGCGCGGCGCCCGCGGTCCAGAGTCCCGCGGCTATGCGCTCACAGGTCACCATGAATTGCTGCTGCCGCTTGTCGCCGCGGCATTGACGGCCGGCTGGCCGGGGAGACGATGACCACATTCGAAGAAGATCGCTCGAACGAGACCGGCGCACCGGCGGATTCTCCATCCGCTGAACCCCTGCCTTCGTTCGCACTCAGTGATCCATCCGCGCTTGCGCCTTCCGGTTCCTCTTCCACTGTTCCCGAAGACTTGCGCATCTCCTGGTCGTGGCCGCATTTCGTCGTCTTCATTCTCTTCAGCGCAGGAAGCCTGCTCATCGTGCAGTTCGGTTTCATCACCTATCTCACTTCCTATCGCCGTCTCTCGATCAAGGACGTGGAACGCGTGCTGACCACCCAGGCTCCTCTGGTCGTGGCCATGCAGATCGTCTGGTTTGCGCTGATTCTTCTGTTCCTCTATATGACGCTCGGTGTTCTTCGTGATGCGCCGTTCTGGCGGTCGCTGGGGTGGCGCGGCTTCGCCGCCGGCTCACCCGCGGGTCGCAGTTACGGATGGCGCTATTTCTTTTCCGGCTGCGGGCTGGCGATTTTTGTGGCCGCGGCGGGCTACGGCATCCATCCGAAAGAAAAGCTGCCGATTCAGGAGCTCTTCAAAGACCGCAACGGAACGCTTCTGCTCATGTCGCTCGCCGTGCTCGTCGCTCCGCTGGTCGAGGAAACGCTCTTCCGTGGTTATCTTTATCCGTTATTTGCGCGGAAACTCGGCGTGCCCGCGGGAATTCTCATCACCGGCTTCCTGTTCGGCTTGATGCACGGCGCGCAGCTTGGCTGGACCAAGGAACTCGTGGCCCTGTTGACGCTCGTGGGCCTCATCTTCACCTACGTGCGCGCCCGCACGGGCACGGTTCTTGCCAGCTATCTGCTCCATCTCGGCTACAACTCCATGATCGCTTTCTCCGTCATCTTGGCGACCAGGGGCTTCCAGCAATTCCCCGTCGGCAAGTGACCGCATCGCCTTCCTCCTCCGCCTCCGCTACAATGGAAATTCCGAGGTCGCTCATCGCATGTACGTAGCACAGCCGATCGAATGGACCGACCGCGGCGTGGTCATGCTCGACCAGCGCCGCCTGCCCGCCGAAGAGATCAGGCACACCTATACCGATTACCGCGAAGTCGCGCAGGCGATTCGGGAAATGGTCATCCGCGGCGCGCCAGCCATCGGTGTTGCCGCGGCAATGGGCGTCGCGCTCGGCGTGCTCCACTCGCGCGCCGACTCT
>JBGOWC010000185.1:0-4898 GCA_041478415.1 Terriglobia bacterium | reverse complement strand
GGCTTCGAGAATGATGCCGTTGAGCACGCTAAAATCTCGGGCGAGAGCGGGTGTGCCGAGAGCGACGGCGCGCCAGGTGTCTTCCGGGACGATCATTTTCAGAAGGAATGCAGCGGCGGTGGCGCCGAGGAGCTGCGCGATCCAGTAGGAGACGGTGTCGAGGGTGCTGATGCGCTTGGTGACCCAGAAGCCGATCGTCACGGCTGGATTGAGGTGTCCGCCGGAGATGTGACCAATCGCGGTGACCATGATGCCGATGGCCAGGCCGTGGGCGACGGCGATGCCGAGAAGTCCCGGACCTCCGGCACCGTGCATGAACTGTTCGGCGCAGATCGAGCCCGCACCGAAAAAGATGAGCGCGAACGTGCCGATGAATTCTGCGACGAGCTTTTGCGGAGTGTTGTACATGGGGCAGCCTCCGGGAGGAATGAGCGCGAGCGGATTCTAACGGAAGCGACGAAGTCCGTAAAGCGGCGAGGCTAGCGGGTGTCGCCGCAGGCCAGAGGCGAAAAGCCCAAGGAGCGAAGATGCCCCTTGAGAAAGGGTCTCGTCCCTTCGACCGCAGAGACTGCTGACTCTTGGCGGTTTCTGTTTTATCGGGCGGAGGCGCCGACGGGCGTGTTTACAGGCGTGAGCCAGTTGTGGCGGTCGGGCTTCGAGCCGCTGGTGAGGGCGAAGAATTCTTCCTGGAGGCGTCGCGTGATCGGTCCAGGCACGCCTTTGCCTACCTGGATCTTGTCCACCGAGCGGATGGGCGTGATTTCTACTGCGGTGCCGGCGAAGAAAACTTCGTCGGCGATGTAAAGCATTTCGCGCGGGATAACCTGCTCTTTGGCGGGGATGTTCAGATCGGCGGCGAGCGAAAGCACCGCATCGCGCGTGATGCCGGGGAGAACGCTGGCGGCCAGCGGCGGCGTGTAGAGCGCACCGTTGTGGACAAGGAAAATATTCATCCCGGAGCCTTCGCTGAGGTAGCCGGAAACGTCAAGCGCGAGGCCCTCGGCATAACCGTTGAAGGTCGCCTCCATGCGGATGAGCTGCGAGTTCATGTAGTTGGCGGCGGCTTTGGACATGGCGGGAAGCGTATTCGGTGCGATGCGCGTCCAGGAACTGACGCCGACGTCCACGCCCTTGGTCAGCGCCTCCGGGCCGAGATAGGCGCCCCACAACCAGCAGGCCATGTAGATGTCAATCGGAGAGCTTAGCGGATTCACGCCGACTTCGCCGTAGCCGCGAAGGACGATGGGCTTGACGTAGCAGGAATTGAGCTTATTCATGCGCACCAGTTCGCAGGCCACGTTGCAGAAGTCGTCCACGGAGAAGGGCAGCTCCATGCGGTAGATCTTGGCGGAGTTAATGAGCCGCTGCATGTGTTCGCGGAGGCGGAAAATCGCCGGGCCCTGCTTGGTTTCGTAGCAGCGGATGCCCTCAAAGACCGCGGAGCCGTAGCTCACGACGTGAGAAAGAACGTGCAGCGTGGCGTCTTCCCAATTGATCCACTTGCCGTTGCGCCAGATTTTCTCGGTCTTCTGAATAGGCATTTCCGCTCCCCGGTGGCATGGTCACGCGAGCCGCGCCGATTCGGCGCGGCTCGGGGGAAAGATCTGCTTTCCCCCTGCATTCGGCAGAATACGGCACGGGCCGGAGACCGTCAATCCGCCAATCGTTCCAGTACGAAGGCGGCCCAAATCCAATTTGGCGGGTTGGCGTAGCGCTGAGTATGAATATTCCTGCGATATTCTCGCGGGGTGCGGCTAATGGGATTGGTCTGCCGGCGGCTTGGGACGGTCGAGTGCATCGAATGCGGCACGCGCGTCACGGCGGAGTTGTCCCTGAGCGCTTTCCCAGGAGCCGAGAAGCAAAAATGGAATGATCGTCGCGGCGGCCCAGAGCTTCGCTCGCCGCGTCACTTTCTCCTCCGGCTCCCAGCGGAAAAGCTGCTGCGAAATAAAAAAGGAGAACAGCGTACCTCCGGCCAGGGCCAGCATTTCAGCCCGCACGTCCCAGATGGTGGCGTTGAGGACCATCACTCGATGAAGTCCAGTGACCAGATACGTCGGAGGAAGGAATACAGCCACGTTCTGGATCCACATCGGCAGCTTTGGCAAAGGCACGGTCGCCCCGGAGAGAAACAGGAACGCCGTCCAGATCAGGTTGTTGATGATCTGGGTTTCCTGCACGGTGTTAGTTACGCTGGCGACGGTCAGGCCGAGCGCCGCGAAGGTGACCGTCCCAAGAGTCACCAGAATCCAAACGCCCCACAGGTTTCCCCAGCTCTGGAGGTGAAACATCCACTTCGCCAGAGCGAATTCGAGCACAATCGTAGGCAATGTCAGCGCGTAGTTCGACAGGATGCTCGAGGCCAGCATGGCCCCTGCGCCGACGGGCGCCAGCCGAAATCGCCGTAAGATTCCTTGCTCGCGAAACGTCACGAGCTGAATGCTCAGTCCCCAGAAGCTGCCCATCACCGTCAATGCCAGGACGGGCGCGAGGACGTACGTGGGACCGACAAAGCGCGCAAAGATCCCCATCCCCAGGAACAGAAACGCCAGCGGCATGATGAGGCTGAAGAAAAGAAAAGCCCGGTTGCGCATCGCCAGCTGCATCCGGTTCACCGTGAGCGTCCACGTATGCCTCAATCGCGCAGCCTCCTTCCAGTCAATTCGATGAAAACGTCCTCGAGAGAAGGCGTGGAAATCTCCAGGCTGACGAGCTCGTTGCCATCCGCTTCGAGGTGCTTGACAAGCGAGACAATGGCCTGGGGCGGCCGCTGGCAGTGAAGGATATAGGCGCCGTCCAGAACGCGGCAGTCTGTGACGCCGTCGAGATTTTTCAACGTACTTTCCGACGCAGGCTTTGTGAGGCGCACTTCGATGCGCGTGGTGTTGCCGGAGCGCTGCTTGAGCTCGCGGGGAGTGCCGAGAGCAATCATTTTTCCGTGATCCACAATGGCCACGCGGTCGCAGAGGCGCTCGGCTTCTTCGATGTAGTGCGTGGTCAGCAAAATCGTTTTTTTCTCGCGGCGCAGCTCCTCGATGACGTCGTAGATTTCGCGGCGCACCTGCGGGTCGAGGCCAGCCGTCGGTTCGTCGAAAAAAAGAACGCGGGGGTCGTTCACGAGCGCCATGGCCAGGGCGAGGCGCTGCTTTTGCCCGCCGGAGAGCTGGCCATAGAAGGCGTTGCGCTTCTCTTCGAGGCCGAAGCGCTTCAGAAGCTCTTCCGGATTGCGGCGGCGTTTGTAAAACTTGGCGAAGAGACGCAGTGCTTCGATAACGCGCATTTTCTCGGGCAACGCGGTCGCTTGGAGGGCCGCGCCGATTTCGTGTTTGAGCTCCTGACCGTTGCGCTGCGGATCGAGGCCGCACACCGACACCCGGCCGCTGTCCGGCCTCCGCAGACCTTCCAAAATTTCCACCGTGGTGGTTTTGCCGGCGCCGTTCGGGCCAAGAAGACCGAAGACCTCGCCCTCCTGCACGTCGAAGCTAACGCCGCGAAGAGCTTCGACCTCGCCGTAACGCTTGGTTAGATTTTCAACCTGAAGGACGGGGGTGCTCATGTTTGAAGAGGCTATAGCATACCGCAGTTCGGCGGACGAGCCTCAGCCGAAGCTCGGCGTGCCGGAAAGTCCGCGTCACCTCTTACTACGCCCGCGAACTGTTTTTGATTTCAGCGCGGCTTTGCAGTTCGGCGACCAGACGTGACGCTTCATATCCACGCGCGATTCCGTGACTCGCACGCCTTCGCTTTCGAGGAGTTTTCTCTGGAGTGAGGCGTACGGCTCGCGAATGAGGAGTTTGCCGTTCGCGCCGACGACGCGGTGCCAGGGGATGCCCCGGCCGGAGGGGCTTGCGGACATTGCGCGGCCCGCGGTGCGTGCACCGCCGCGAAGGCGCAGGGCTCGAGCGAGCGCCCCATAGGTTAGAACCCGGCCGCGGGGAATTTGTTTCACCAGGAGATAAACGGGATCCCAGGACATTTTCAACTCTCCGCAGCGCATCGTGGAGCAAGGCGTTTGCGTATACAAGAGAAAAGAGCGGCGCGCGGGTTAGATGCAGTAGAGAGCGATAGCCGATGCGCCGAGGCAAGTGGCGCATCTAAGTAAGCAGGGGAGAAGCGAACGATGGCCGCAGAAGGACAGGTAACGGATAGGAAGCAACCCTTCGGCAGTAGCCGCATCGTACCATTGCAGGTGTAGTGGAAGATGATTACACTACGACCAGTTTCGAGCTTCCGAGGTGAACCGATGGCTTTTGTTCGCCGCAAAGGCAACGCCTTCTATCTCGTGCACAACGTCCGCCACGGCGAAAAGGTGAAGCAGCTTCACCTGGCGCGGCTTGGCGAACGCGCGCGGATTACCGACGAGGTCGTCCGCGAAGTCGCCAGGAAACATCCCTTTGTCGAACTGAATTGGCGAGCCCTGCGCGAGCAGCTCAACGCGCAGGTCGATCTTGCCGACCCCAACTCACCGGCGGTGCAGAAACTCGTCGCCTCGCTGCGCGCGCTCAACCTGGATCTGGCGGGTCTTTTTCCGCCGATACTCCGAATTTCGGAATCACCCGAAGTGGGCCAGGAGATGCTCCTGCAGCTTCGCCTCCTGCAGTCCACCATTCAGGTCAAGCTGGATCAGTTTGACCGCGGACGATTTGCGAAAGCGATCCCGGAATTGCGGGTTCGCTAGGAGGAGGCCATGAGCACCCAGACGCTACATCTCGATCCGACGGTACGGAGCAACGAGACGCAGGAGTTTGAGGCGTCTTTGCGGGCGAAGATCGTGGGACAGGAAGAAGGCGTGCAATCCCTGGTGGACCTCTACCAGGTGTTCTGCGCCGGGTTGAACTCGCCGGGACGCCCGGTGGGAAACCTGCTGTTTCTGGGGCCGACGGGTTCGGGGAAGACGC
>JBGOWC010000338.1:0-2983 GCA_041478415.1 Terriglobia bacterium | reverse complement strand
CCAGATACGGCAGCGCCGGCTTCACCATCACGATGTCCGCCCCTTCATCGAGATCGGTGGCGACCTCTTTCAGCGCTTCGCGCGCGTTGGCGGGGTCCATCTGATAACTGCGCCGGTCGCCGAATTGCGGCGCGGATTGCGCCGCTTCGCGGAACGGCCCATAGAAACCGGAACAGTACTTTGCGGCGTACGACAGGATGGCCACGCTTTCAAACTTATTCTCGTCGAGTTTTCGGCGAATGGCGCTAACACGCCCGTCCATCATGTCCGAGGGCGCAACGATGTCCGCGCCGGCGCGGGCGTGGGAGAGCGCTTGCTCGGCAAGAATCGGCAGCGTCGCGTCGTTGGCCACTTCCCCATTTTCGATGACGCCGCAGTGGCCGTGGTCGGTGTATCCGCAGAGGCAAACATCCGTGATGACCAGAAGATTCAGCTTCGCCTGGCGAATGGCTTCGATCGCGCGCTGCACCACGCCCGTCGCTGCGACCGACGCGCTGCCACGCGCATCTTTGGAATCCGGCAATCCAAACAGAATCACCGCGGGAATCCCGAGCGATTCCACTTCGCGGCACTCTTCGACAAGCAGGTCGGCGGATTGTTGAAACACGCCGGGCATCGAGCTGACTTCCGTGCGAACCTTGGCCCCCGGGCACACAAACATCGGGTAGACAAGCCCGGCGGTCGAGAGCCGCGTTTCGCGAACCAGGCCGCGCAACGCTTCGTTGCGCCGCAGCCGCCTCGGACGATGGATTGGGAAGCTCATCCCTGTCTCGCTCCTGCGTGCGACTTCGCCAGCCAGTATTCTGACAGCGAATCGAGAATTGCCGCCACGGTCGTATCCGGCGCGACAACGATGCGCTCGATTCCGGCTTCTCGCAGGGCAGCGGCCGTCACCGGGCCAACCGCGGCATATACCATCGTTCCCCGCCGCTCGCGGAGCCTTTCGATTCCCATTCGCTCCACGAAGTGATGCACCGCCGACGGACTGAAGAATAAAATCGCATCCGCCTCGCCGCTCGCAATTGTTTCGAGACTGTCCTCATCCACATTTTCAGGAGAAACAGTCTTATACGCGACGACCTCGGTCACGCGTGCGCCCGCCCGGCGAAGGGCTTCGGGCAGATCCGCATTGGCGCGGTCACTGCGCGGCAGTAACACGCTACAGCCGCGGATTTGCTCTGCGAGTTCACGAGCGAGCGCCACGCCCAGGTGCGTCGTAGCCACGTGATGAACTTTCAGCCCGGCCTCTTTTGCGGCTTCGGCTGTTGCCGGCCCAACAACCGCAATCTGCATCGCGCCCTGCAATTCCGCCACACTCGACCCAATCGCTCTGCAGTGAGCGACAAGCGCGCGCACGGCGTTCTGGCTTGTCAGAAACATCCAGTCGAACTGTGCAAAACCGCGAAGCGCCGCATCGAGCGGCGTCGTATCATCCGCCGTAGCGAACGCGACCAGCGGCGCAACGATGGGCACTGCCCCGCGCGCCTTCAGCTCGTCGCAAAGCGCTTCGGACTGCTCCGCCGCGCGCGTCACGACGATGCGCTTCCCGATGAGCGGTGACGCTGCGTTAGCCACGCGTTCGCCCCACGGCTTCAAGGATGCGCCCCGCGCCCGCCTCGAGAAGTTTCTGCGCCACGTATTTGCCGAGCTCCGCAGCCTGTTCCGGCGCGGCACTCGCGCGCGCGCGCACGTAGTCCACGCCGTCCACGGAGACCACGCACGCTTCCAGCAGCAGCTCCTGCCGCTCGAGCCGCGCCCAGCCGCCCAGCGGCACCTGGCATCCGCCATGCAGCTCCGAAAGAAGCGCGCGCTCCGCAATCACCGCGCTGCGCGACTCCTTATCGTCGAGCTTGTCCAGCACCTCTGCCATTTCCGTCTCGGCGATGCGCGATTCAATGGCGATGGCCCCTTGCCCCACCGCGGGCATGAAAACGTCCGGCGAAAACGTTTCCGTAATGCGATGGCTCCAGCCCAGCCGGTCGAGCCCGGCCTTGGCCACCATGACGGCGTCGTATTCTCCGCTTTCGACCTTGCGCAGCCGCGTATCCACATTCCCGCGCAGATCGCGCACATCCAGATCCGCGCGAATATGCCGCAACTGCGCTTGGCGCCGCAGGCTGCTGGTGCCCACGCGCGCGCCCTCGCGCAGCGCGCTCAGCGTTACCCCGCCCGCCGACACCAGGCAATCGCGCACATCCTCGCGGCGCAGCACCGCTGGGAAAAACAGATCGCGCGGCGTCTCCGTCGGGATGTCCTTCACGCTGTGCACCGCCAAATCGATCGTTCCCGCGGCCAGCGCCTCTTCCAGTTCCTTGATGAATATTCCCTTCCCGCCGATCTGCGTCAGCGGCGCCTGCGCCATCTTGTCGCCGGAAGTCTTGATGATGACAATCTCCGCTTCCACGCCCGCTGCCTGGAACAGCAGTTTGCGGACGTGCTCCGCCTGCCATTTGGCGAGCAGGCTGCCGCGCGTCCCGATTCGCAGCGGCCTCACGGCTTCTCCCGCGGCAAAAGGAAAAGATCTCGCAACGCTTCCACATTTTGAATCTTGCGCCGGAGATTTCGCTCGCCGCGAAGCCGCTCGGCGGGATCAAGGAATAACTTTTGCACGAGTTCTTCCATCACGGACTCGATGCGCTCCCGGTCGGCAGCGCTCAAATGCGTCATGCTCTGCAACCGTGCCTGGAGGAACGCCACGCGCTCGTCGTGGAGGCGCGTCCGCAACGCTTCCAGCAATCCCACCAGCTCCACGCTCGCCTGCCAGGAAAGAAATTTGCCGAGATGTTCCTCGACGATCGTCTCCGCGCGGGGCACCTCGCTTTCGCGTGCGCGGCGATTCTGCTCCACGATATCGCTGAGGTCGTCCACGTTGTAGAGATAGACGTTGTAGAGACTCCCGGCCGCGGGGTCCAGATTGCGCGGCACTCCCAGGTCCATTAAGAGCAGCGCGCGATTCCCGCGCGCGCTCATCGCCCGCTCGATG
>JBGOWC010000303.1:0-3226 GCA_041478415.1 Terriglobia bacterium | reverse complement strand
CTCATCCCGCGCTTGATCACCATCACCGTCCGCGCTTTGTCCACGTCGAGGATGGGCATCCCGAAGATGGGGCTGCCCCTGTCCGTTCGCGCGGCTGGATTCGTCACGTCATTTGCGCCGATCACCAGGGCGACGTCGGTTTGCGGCAGCTCCGGGTTGATTTCATCCATGTCCAGCAACCGGTCATAGGGAATGTCCGCTTCCGCCAGAAGAACGTTCATGTGCCCGGGCATGCGGCCGGCGACCGGGTGAATGCCGAACTTCACGTCCACACCGCGCTTGGTGAGCAAGTCGTAGAGCTCGCGGACCTTGTGTTGCGCCTGCGCCACCGCCATCCCGTATCCCGGCACCACGACGACTTTGTTTGCCGAGGCCAGGATCGCCGCCGCTTCTTCCGGCGTCGCGCTCCGCACGATTCTTACTTCCTGCCCGGCCGCGCCCGAGGTTTGTACCTGCCCGAACGCCCCGAAAAGGACGTTTGTGAAGGAGCGGTTCATCGCCTTAGACATGATCACGGAGAGGATGAATCCCGAAGAGCCGTCCAGCGCGCCGGCGATGATCAGCAGCTTGCTGTCGAGAACAAATCCCATCGCCGCTGCCGAGAGCCCTGCATAGGAATTGAGCAGCGAGATGACCGTCGGCATGTCCGCGCCGCCGATCGGGATGATCATCAGCACGCCGAAAACGAGAGGAAGACCCACCACGGCCGGGAAAAGATGTCTCTGTTCCGGATGCAGCACCAGGTAGGCCGCGACTCCGATGGCGATGGCCAAAAGAGATAAGTTGACGAGGTTCTGCCCTTTGTACGTGAGCGGCCGCTGCGGCAAAAGCTCCTGCAACTTACCGGCGGCCATCAGGCTGCCTGTAAATGTGAGCGCCCCGAGGATGACTTCCACCGCAAGTACGGCCATCAGGAACCGCGAGACGTTTGGCGCGCGCAGGTAAAACTCCGCCGTCCCCACCAGCGTCACGCACGCGGCGCCGAAGGCGTGGCTCAGCGCGGTTCGCTGCGGGACCGCCGTCATCTGCACGCGCCCCAGCGGAATGCCGATGATCGTTCCCAGCACCAGAGCAATCGCGATCCATTTGTAATCGATGATGCTGTGATGCAGCAGAGTCCCGCCGATCGCCAGCAGCATCCCAAGTTCGCCCGCGAAGACGCCGCGCCGCGCCGTCCTTGGCGAGCTCATCCACCGCAGCGAAAGGATGAACAGCACTGTGGCAATCAGGTAGATCAGCTCGATGATGTGTTGAATGGCGGGCACCGTGATCATCGCTTGCCCGCGCGGCTGGTCTTGAACATCCGGAGCATGCGGTCGGTGATGAGGAAACCGCCCACGATATTGCTCGTGGCGGCGATCACCGCGATCGTGCCCAGCACCGTCGCGAGCGTGCTCTTGTGCTCTCCCACTAGGACGATTGCGCCGACCACCGCGATTGCGTCCAGCGCGTTTGTCAGCGACATCAGCGGCGTGTGCAACAGCGGCGATACCCGCCGGATCACCTCGAATCCGATGAAGCCCGCCAGCATGAAGACATAGAGGCTGGTGATGAGGTCCACTTTCATCTGCTCTCCTTGCTGCACTACCCGCGATTCTGCGGAGCCATGGCGGGCAACGAAAAAAATTCGCGCACCCGTTCGTTGACCACTTCACCGCCGCGGGTCAGCAGCGTGTCGCGGACGATCTCGTCTTCCCGGTCGAGCCGGATTTTTCCGTCCCGCACCAGGTGAAGGAGGAACGCGGTGATATTCCGCGCATACATCTGGCTCGCGTGATACGGCACGCTCGTGGCCATATTGATCGAGCCGATGATCGTGACGCCGTGCGCCACCACGATTTCACTCACGCGCGACAGCTCGCAGTTTCCTCCGCGCTCCGCAGCCATATCCACGATCACCGATCCCGGCGCCATTCGCGCCACCATTTCGCGGGTCACCAGCACGGGAGGCTTCTTGCCCGGGATGACCGCCGCCGTGATCACCACGTCGCTCCCTGCCGTGACCTGGGCCAGCAATTCCCGCTGGCGCAGGTAGAACGATTCCTCTTGCGGTCGGGCGTACCCGTGCGCATCCTCCGCGTCTTTTGCCTCGATGGGCAATTCGACAAAACGCCCGCCGAGACTCTGCACCTGTTCTTTTGCGGCGGGCCGCAGGTCATAGGCCGACGCGACAGCGCCAAGCCTTCGCGCGGTGGCGATGGCCTGCAATCCGGCCACGCCCGCTCCGATGACCAGAACACGCGCGGGCGTGATCGTCCCCGCGGCGGTTGTCAGCATGGGGAAGATGCGCGGGAGCATGTTCGCGGCGATGATCACCGCTTTGTAGCCGCAGATCGTCGCCATCGAAGAGAGCGCGTCCATGCTCTGGGCCCGCGTTGTCCGCGGCATCAGTTCGACCGAAAACGACGTCACGCCCTTGGTCGCGATCTCCTGAATCACTTCAAGCGAACCGAGCGGGCGCAGGAAGCCGATCAGCGCCTGGTCCCGGCGCAATAGCGGCAAGTCGGCTTTTCCCGTCTGATCGTTGGAACCGTAGCAGAGCACCTGGACGATAATGTCCGCGGCACCGAATACCGCGGCGCGGTCCGGAATAATCTTCGCGCCCTTCTGCGCGTACTCCGTGTCCGGATAGCCCGCTTCCGACCCCGCTCCGGCCTCGACCACAACTTCCAATCCCGCTTTCGCCAGGTTTGGAATCACCATCGGCACCAGGGCGACGCGCCGCTCGCCGGGAAAACTCTCTCTGGGCACACCAACAATCATGAAGCATCTTTCCAACCTGTTCTGCTCGTGCGCTGACTGTCTTCCAGCGCCAGAGAACAGGCCACCTGTGGAGGATCGATGAAGCGCGCCATTTTATCGCTATTTGCGCGAAAGTTCACCCGGACAGAAAGCAAGAAAACGGGCTCAAGCGCGCGGATCGCTCGTGCTGCGCCTCAGCGATCCCGCGGGCGCACGAAGACGCTCTTCGCTTCCGTAAGCTGTTTGATCACCGCGTCTTTTTCTTCTCGGGAATTCCAATCGGGATAGGCCGTCGTGGTTTCGATGACGCGGTCGATCCACGCCGCAAAATACGCCGCATCATCGGGCGAGCGCGGCGGCTTGCCGCCGATCGTGACGTAAATCGGGCTCGTCGTCGCATAGACGTAGTTGTCGAGAACCGGGTATTCCGAATTGTCGCTCGACGCGCGCAGCACGCACCAGCCGCTCTCTTTCAAGGGGATCG
>JBGOWC010000255.1:0-3833 GCA_041478415.1 Terriglobia bacterium | reverse complement strand
CGCCTGGACGGCCGGTTCATCGCCATGGCCTTTGCCGTGTACGACGCGCGTTCGCGCCAATTGAAGATCGCCAACGCCGGCTCGCCCCGGCCACTCCTCGTCCGCAACGGCGCCATGGCCACTATTCGGGCGGAAGGCATTCCTCTCGGCCTATTCCCCGCAACGGAGTACGAGGAGGTCCTGCTCGAGCTCGAGCCCGGCGACCTGGTCGTCTTCGCTTCCGACGGCATTCACGAGTCGCAAAACAAGAGCGAAGAGGAATTTGGCATGGCCAGGCTTGCGGACTTGCTGGCGGGTTTTGTGCTGGAAACCTCAACCGAAAAAATTACCCAGGAAATTCTGCGCGCTACCGAGCAGCACGCTGCGGGCGCCGGCTCGCACGACGACCGCACGTTGATCGTCCTCCGCGTCACCCAGGAATCGATCTCCGATGGTGACTGGGCGAAACTCCCCGTCATTTACTGAGAAGAATCCGTGTCTCGCGAGATTAAGTTATTGCACTTGCGAAGGAGAAGCCGGCGCCGCCTGGGGCTCGCTGGCCTGGAGAAGCCCGGGATTCTTCAGCAAAGGAAGCCACTTCTCGCGGACGGCCTCGAACTCCGGCAGATTGCGTTTGGAAACAGGATCGGCGGGCGGCAGGCCGAGCTTCTCGAAATTTTTGTACTGACCGCGCTGCAGAATACGGAAGTCGAGATGCGGCCCGGTGGAAAGGCCCGTGCTCCCCACGAGGCCGATGGTCTTGCCAATTTCGATGTGCTCGCCCGCGCGGACGTACATGTGCGAGAGGTGCAGATACATCGTCTCGTAGCCGTTCGGATGCGCGATGTGCACCATGTTTCCTTCGCCGCTCTTCCGTCCGGCGAAAACGACACGCCCGCTCCCGATGGTCTGCACCGGCGTACCCACCGGAGCCCCGTAGTCAATTCCGAGATGCGGGCGGCGGGTTTTCAGAATGGGATGAAACCGCACGCGGCTGAAATGCGAAGTGATGCGCGCGCCGAATTTCAGAGGCGAGCGAAGGAAAGCTTTTTGAAGCGACTTCCCGTCGGCGGCGTAATAGGCCGAATGGCCGGCCGGGTCGTGAAACAGGAGCGCCTGATATTTTTTCCCGCCGTTGTCGTATTCCGCGGCGAAGACGCGGCCGTACGCCGCGGTTTGGCCGCTGGCGTATTTCTTTTTCTCGAGGACGACGCGAAACGTGTCGCCGCGACGCGGGTCGGTGTAGAAATCGAGGTCGTAGCCGAAAATCTGCGCGAGGCGCATCGCCAGTTCGGCAGATTCGCCCGCCGCTTCGACGGCGTTGAAGAGAGAATCGTTCAGCTCGCCGCTCACGACGGTGAGTTCCGTGCGAGCCGGAATCGCGCGAACCTCCGCTTCAAAGCCGCTTGAGGCCGGAACTATTCGCAGCATGCGCTCGGGGTCAATGCGATATTCGATGGTGCGGAGATCGCCGTCCACGCTGCGGCCGACGGTGATCACGTTGCCGGCGCGCACTTGGCGAAGATTGAACGCGCGCTGCGCCGCCGCCGAAGCATTTGCTGCTTCATCCGCGGTCAAGCCGAATTTTTCGAGCGCGGCGGTGAAATTCTCGCCCGAAGGCATGCGCTTCTCGGTGGGCAGAACGGTCTGCTGGCGAATTTGCGCCGCATCGGCCTGCGCCAGCTCGACTTCATGCTGATATTCCACGGCGGCCGCGAGGCGCTGCCGGAACACGTAAGCGAGAACGCCGCCACCGGCGCTGAGCAACACCAAGAGCACAATGATGAAACGACGATTCACGATTTCTCCCAAGTGCCCCAAACCCCGGCGAAAGGACAAAGAGCTTATCGCACCCTACTCTTTTGTCCCAAGCCGGCGCGCACGTCAAACCCTGTTTCGAGGGGAGTTTCCGGAACAGGCATGCGGGCCTGCTCTCAGTTGCCGGCAGGAGTCCAGTCGGAGCGGTGCGGGAGGCCGGCGAAATAATTCTGCTCGCGGAGCTTGCGGTAGAAGCGGCCCGCGATGAGCGCGGCCGTCGGGCCCTTGACGCGGCTGCTGCTGCCGCGCAGAAGAACGACCACGGTAATTTTCGGGTGCGCTTCGTCGGCGTACGAAACAAACCAACCGACGTGCGACTTGCTGTCGGAGCATGTGCCGGTCTTGCCGAGCGACATTTCGTCGCCGCCTTTATCGAAGCTCGCTTTTCCCGTGCCATACAAGACGGCAGCGAGCATGCCTTCGCGAATGGGCGCGAGGAGCGGCTCGATGTCGAGCTGGCGCTTCACGCGAGGCGTAAAATTTGTGCGCTCTTCTTCGGTGCGGGGATATTGAAGATAGTAGAGCGTTCCGCCGTTCGCGAGCGCGGAGGCCATGGACGCAAGCTGGAGCGGGGTCATCTGAATGCCTTCGCCGTAGCTGGACATGCGCGCGACGCCGCCGCGAGCGGGAGGCGCCATCGGAAACGCGCCGGGATGCTCTTCGGGCAAATTGTAGCCGGAGAGCTCGCCGAGACCGAGCAGGCGCGCGTAGCGCGAAACGGTTTCAAAACCCATGCGGCGGCCGAGTTCCTCAAAAAATACGTTGTTCGAGTGCGCCATCGCTTCGGTGAGATTCATGTATTTGCGGCGGCTGACCTTGAGCATGGTGTCGCGGGTGATGACGTTTTCTTGGAGAGCGGCGACGGCGATGGCCGGCTTGATCGTGGAGCAAGGAATTGTTCCGTCGGAGAAAGCTAATTTCTGATTGACGATGGTCAAGATGCGGCCGGTATTGGGATCGACGGCAACGACAGTGCCGTTGTAGCGGCCGAGGGCTTCGACAGCGGCCTGGCGGATGATCGGATCGTCGTACGTCGTGACGTCGTCGCTGGTGGAATCGGCGAAGGTCGGCACGCCGCGGAAGCGCGAAACCGAATGGTGCGAACTCTTGCGCGTCGTCTTCGCGACAGGCTTTTTGGCGGTTGCGGCCGGCAGCGGCACGGCGCAGACGATGGCGAGTGTGACCGCCAGTAAAGTTCGAGAGAGCTGGGTCGCGCGATTCATCTTTGCTATTCGGTCCCTGTTTAGACGCGCCCGGAAGCATCCGGGCTGCGAGGCGCACTATGCACGGAAGGGCGCCACCCCTAGAGGTGAGGGGCATTGTAGGGAAACAAGGGGGGATAGGCAATAGCCGAGTGGCCCCAGTACGAATGTATGTGCCGTGTTGTCAACGTTGTCCAGGAGGACAGGGTTCTTCGCTTCTGTCCAGGAAATTGCCCCATGGCCACAGAAAGACCGGAGTGGGCACGATGTTTCGTGCCCCTGCGAAGGATACGGAGCACAGAATGAATTGTGTGCTACGGGGAGCTAGCGGGCGTTGCCGGGCTTGGGTTTGGCACCGGACCCAGCCGCGGCGGACATGGCCTTCTCAGGGTGCGGCTGCGCGTCTTTGCCATTCGCTGGGCCGTTGACCGGGCTATTCACGGGCGGCGCGGCGTTTGCACTGTTGGGGTGAGGGATTCCCATTTTCTTGCGCAGCTCGGTTTCCAGTTTCGCGCGAATGTCGGTATTTTCCCGGAGGAAGAGGCGGGCGTTTTCGCGGCCCTGGCCCATGCGCTCGCCGCCATAGCTGAGCCACGTGCCGGCTTTCTCGATGATGCCCTTGTCCACGCCGAGGTCGATGAGATCGCCTTCGCGGGAGATGCCTTCGCCGTAAAGAATGTCGAATTCGGCTTCGCGAAACGGCGCGGCGACTTTATTCTTCACGACTTTGCCGCGGGTGCGCGAGCCGATGACTTTGTCGCCTTCCTTGATGGCTTGAATGCGGCGAATGTCGAGGCGAATCGAGGCGTAGAACTTCAGCGCGCGGCCGCCGGT
>JBGOWC010000039.1:0-9974 GCA_041478415.1 Terriglobia bacterium | reverse complement strand
ATCGGTCGCCAGCAAGTCCAGCACGCGCTTCAGCGCTTCATTGAACTTGAGTTTGGGAAGCGCGTTGGGATACGCCGCATCCACCACGCGGTACGCCTCGCGAAAAACGGGCACTTCCGCGAGAAGCGTCTCGTGGTCCAGCAGGTGAGCCTCGCGAGAATCATCCAGATCCGCGGTGTTGTACGCGATCTCGTCCACCCAATCAATGAGCTGAGCTTCAAGCGGTGGCTGCTCGTCGAGAGCGTACTCGGCAAGCTGCGGAAATTCCGCGCTCGAATACTCGCGCGAATGTTTCACGATACCTTCGCGCACCTCGAACGTCAGATTCAGCCCGGGGAAATCCAGATAGCGCTGCTCGAATTGCTCGACGATGCGCAGCGCATGCAGATTGTGATTGAACGCTCCGCCATGCGCACGCATCAGTTCGTCGAGTTTATGCTCGCCCGCGTGGCCGAACGGCGGATGCCCGACGTCGTGCGCCAGCGCCAGCGCTTCCACCAGCTCGGAGTTGAGGCTCAGCGCATCCGCCACCGTTCGCGCGATCTGCGCGACCTCGAGCGTGTGCGTCAGCCGGTTGCGGAAATGATCCGAATAGCGCGTCGTGAAGACTTGCGTCTTGGCTTCGAGACGCCGAAAGGCGCGGGAATGGATGATGCGGTCGCGGTCGCGCGCGTAGTCGCTGCGATAGGGGTGCGGCGGCTCGGGATAGCGGCGCCCGCGAGAGGCCGCCGCGTGCATCGCGTGGGGCGCGAGGTTCATCAACGGCTCGGATACGGTTTCAAGTGCAACCCGCCAGCGCCGGCGGAGAATTCTTCAGGACTTCGGCAGCGTACCGAGGCCGCGGTCCGCTTCTTCGGCGATCGCCGTGTCCGGAAACTCCTTCTTGATCTCGTTGTACAGTTTCGCCGCTTCCATCGGATTCGTCGCCCGCAGTTGGCCGGCCAGCTCGAGCAGGGCAAGGCTTCGCGGCACGAGGGCGGCCGGCTTGTCCGCCAGTGCGCGGAATATCTTGATGGCTTCGTCCGGCTTGCCGGTGCGCGCATACACCTGCGCCGTCTGATACTGGCTGAGCGCGGCAAGTTCCTTGTCGCTGCCGGCATCCAATTTTTTCAGGCTTTCCAGCGCTTGATTGAAGCGGCCGAGATTTTCGAGGCAGAGCGCGCTGTAATATCTCGCCAGCTTGCCCGGGTTCGTGCTCGGATATTTGTCCGCCACGCCGTTGAACTTGACCACTGCATCCTGCATCTTGTTCGTGTCGTCAAGATAGGTGACCTCGCCGGCCTCCGCGGGCTCGCTCGCCCCGCGAATCCGCGCGTTGTACACTTTCATCGCATCATCGAATGCCGCCGCGGCCTTCACGTTGCGCCGCTCCGCATAGATCCTCCATCCGCCGTACCCGGCGGAGAGCAGCGCGATCACGATGAGAAGCGTTGTGAAGAACTGGCTGTGCGACACCACCGCTTCCGCGCCATGCGCGATGGATTCCCGGATCTTGTCCTGCTTCAATTCCTTGCGCGAGATATGCTGCGACACTCCGTGCGCTCCTTCCAGCCTCTGTGAGTCCCAAATGGTAACACAATTGTCAGCGGCGCCGCTCTTCCCCGCCGCTGCGACGCAACTCCTTTCCGTTACTTTTGCCGCACCGCGCCTTCGCCGCGCCTTCCGCTCCCGCTCCACGGTGCTACCCTTTTTCCATGCAATCCGCATGCATTCACTGCGGCGCCGATCACCAGTTGAAGGATGCCGACGTTGCCGGCCATGCGAAAGTACAATTTCACTGCTCGCAATGCGGCCAGACGACGGTCGTGGAGATTCGCGTCCGCGCGGACAGCACCGTGGTGATCTCTCCGCTGCCTTCCTTCGCCCGAGTAGACGGAACCAATTCGGGTCTGCGCTTCCGGGGCAACGAGGACGGCCTTCGTCTCCCTCGCGAAGCGCATGTTGTACTCACGGTCGTCTCGGGACCATCCCGGGGCGTCATCTACAAACTCGAAAAGCCGCAAATCATCCTCGGCCGCAAGGGAGCGGACGTGCCGCTCGACGACCCCGAAGTCTCCCGTTTCCACTGCCTCATCGAAGTGAAAGATCAGGCCATCAGCCTGAAAGATCTCGATTCCACGAATGGCACTTTCTTCGATGAGGAACGCGCCCGCGCCGCCGTCCTCATGAATGGCAGCGAATTCCGGATCGGCACGAGTGTCCTTCGCCTCACTCTCGAACCGAAGTAGGCCGCCGCCCGCCGCTTCGCTTCCTGCTTTTGATTTGTGAGATACTTTCTCGCAGTCTCCGCATGAACCGCATCTCCGCCTGTCTGATCACGCTCAACGAGGAACACAATCTTCCTCGTGCCCTTGCTTCCCTGCGCGGCGTTGCCGAAGAGATCATCGTGGTGGACTCAGGCAGCTCGGACCACACCGTGGAGATCGCGAGGGAACACGGCGCAAAGGTTTTCCTGCGCACCTGGACCAACTACTCCGACCAGCGCAATTTCGCCGCGGCACAGGCGGCCCAGGACTGGATCTTCGCGCTGGACGCCGACGAAGAGCTCAGCGCCGCGTTGCAAAACTCGGTTCAACAGTGGAAAGAGCGCTCGCCGGATTGCGCCGTGTACGAAGTCGCAAGGCGGACCTGGTATCTGGGTGCGTGGATCAAGCATTCCGGCTGGTATCCTGATTTTCAAAGGAGACTTTACCGGCGCGATGCCGGGCGGTTCGAAGGCGCGATCCATGAATCCGTGCAGTTTGTAGGATGTCCGGGCCGCCTTCCTGGCGATCTTCTTCACTTCACTGTCCGCTCGTTCGCCGAGCACGAGGCCAACGTCGAACGCTACACGACGCTCGCCGCCGAGCAGATGCTCATGGCGGGGCGTCGCACCTGGCGCGGCGCCATGTGGCTCGCGACGCCGTGGAGCTGGTTTCGCAGCTTCGTCCTGCAGCTCGGCATTCTCGATGGATACCGCGGCGCCCTGATCGCGCAGATGGCCGCGCGCTCCGTCCGTCTGAAATTTGCAAAGCTCGGGAAACTGATCCAAGCGGAGCGCACTCGCGCCGGAGCGCCATCGTGATCCCGCTCCTCGTGGATCTCGAGACCGAATGGCGCGGCGGGCAGACTCAGGCGCTGCTGCTTCTGAAGGGGCTCCGCGCACGAGGGCACGCACCGGAACTCGTGGCCAAGCGGGGTTCAGCGCTCGCGGAGCGTGCGGCTGGGGCGGGCGTGACGCTCCACACGGTGCAGGATCTCACGGCAACATTTTCTGCATTCCGTAAACTAAAAGAACTTTTTGCAGCGCGCCTTCCGGATGTCGTGCACGCCAACGAACCGCATGCCCTGACGGCCGCATGGCTGGCGCGAGCGAACAGGGTCGCGCCACTGGTCGTTTCACGGCGCGTGGGGTATCCGCTGTCGCGCGGATGGATCGCAAAGTCGCGCTACCGCGCCGTCCGGCGGATCATCGCCAACTCGAAGTGGGTGGCGGAAAATGTCGCGGCTTGCGGCATTCCCCAAGGACAAATCGCGGTGATCCACGAAGGCGTGGAAGTTTCCGCGCCGCTTACGCTCGAACAACGGCGAAGCGCCCGTCATCGCTGGGGAATCTCGGAAGATCAGCCTCTCCTCGGCTGCACAAGTGTCTTCCTGGCGGATAAGGGCCACGAGTGGCTGATTCGCGCACTCGCTGCGCTGCGAACCGAATTTCCAAATTGCCGGCTGCTGCTTGCCGGAGACGGCCCGTTGCGTCCGAAGCTCGAATCGCTGGCAAGGGAACTCGGGCTTTCGGACAGAGTTCTCTTCCCCGGCTTTGTCAAAGACATAGATAGCGTCTATGCCGCGCTGGATGTTTTCCTGCTGCCGGCTTTCTTTGAGGCCCTGAACAACTCCCTTCTGGCCGCAATGGCATTTGAAATCCCCTGCATCGCCTTTGCGAAGGGCGCGCTGCCGGAGATCATCGAACACCAAAGTTCGGGCCTGCTGGTTTCCGGGCCCGATGTGGCCGAGATCCGAGGAGCGGTCGCGCGAATTTTGAATGACACTGATTTCGCAAAGCAAATGGGTCGCGCGGCGCGCGAAAGAATTCAGCGCAATTTTTCGGCGGATGGGATGGTGGAAAACACTTTGAGGCTCTACGAAGAGTTGCGCGCCCGATGATCCGACGGATGACGCGCCCGTCTCTGCCGAGGGGCGAATGCTCGCTGGGCTTGTAGAAAAGAGAAGCGCCGGGCGGCTCCTTCTCGATCCGCCCGGCGCTTCGTCTCACTACTTGCGCTAGTTTCTGCAGTCTGTTCCAGGCGTGCCCTCCTGTCCGCTCAAACTCAGAGTCAAGCTATCTAGGGGATTGGACAACCCATCGCCCTCGCGACTCGAGGAACTCCACGCCAATCGCATAGCCTTCGCCATGCAGGGACTGGCAGTAGGCCACTCGGGCCGAGGAGCGAAATTCGCCGGCCGGCGACGCAATCGTCAGTCGTTCGCCGGGCACCCAGCGGCGGATGCTGACGACGCGCGCGCCGCGGGCGCTGACATTTTCCGTAAAAGTTGTTTCCATACCGGGCATCTCCGCGTGGCCGTTGAGCGTCACGGCGATCTCCATCGGGATGCGCCTCTCGCCGCGATAGAAGGGATAGCCCTTCTTGAGTAAAGGCATCTCTCTTCCTCACAGGCACGCGGCGATGCGCGAAAACGAATGCAGATTCGAGTGGCGGCTCTTCATCCGGTAAAGCGCGTTATCGGCCGCCCCCAGCAATTTCTCCGGCGTATCTCCGTCTTCGGGATAAACCGCCGCCCCGGCGCTAACCGAGAGCAGCGGCTTTTCGCCGTCCTGCCCCAGGCGCTGCCGGATGCGCTCGGCCACTCGCGTGGCAATTTCCCGCCCGGCTTCCGGAAGAACCAGCGCGAACTCGTCGCCGCCGTAGCGCGCCGGCGTATCAATCGAGCGCGAATTCATGCGCAAAACATTCCCCAGCCGGCAAAGCGCGTGGCTTCCCGTCAGATGGCCGAATTCGTCGTTGATGGTCTTGAGGCCGTCCATATCCAGCAGCACGATGCTGAACGGACGCCCGCTCCGGCGCGAGCGGTCCACTTCTCCTTCGAGCACGGAGATCAGCCGGCGGTAGTTGGCCAGCCCCGTCAGCGGATCGCTCACCGCCATCTCGCGCACCTGATCGAACAATCGCGCCTGGTCGAGCAGCGCGCCGCAGAGCATCACCGCATAGGCTGCGGTCTTGCACACCTCGGCCAGGAAGAAGGGCCCGTCAAAAAACGTCTGCGAGAAGCAGGCCGCCGCATGGCTCGCGGCATTGAGCAGCGTCACGCCGAAGAGCGCGTAGTCGTAGAGCGTGGCCTTCGCGTTCAGCCGGCGCTGGTAGAAATACGCCGCTAGAAGAAACAGCAAGCCGGGAAGCAGATCCCAGGGACGCGACAGCACGCTCCCGGACCGGGCGATCGGCGCTGCCGGCGCCGCCAGGAACGCGGCGCTCGTCAGGTACGCCGCCGCGGCCACCACCAGCAGCGCCGCTGCGATTTCACGGCTCGGTTGCCGCGCCTTCGGCATCCGCCGCTCGACGGCAATCGCCGCCAGCAGCAGAACCGCCAGCAGCGTCCGGCTCACCATCCAGCTCATCGGCACGCGATAGAGCGAAATCGGCCCAGCCTCAAGAAGATCGGCCAGATGAAAGTACCCGAGCGTTTCCAGGATTCCGGAGATGACGAAGCCAAACGCAAGGATTAGCGCGATGCGATCGTGTGTTCCGCGGAAGCGAACCAACGCGTTGGCTGCAAAGCAAAAGCTCAGCAGCGTCCCGCAGATTTCGAGATACAGGTAGGTCTGCGGCGTGCCGGAGAGGCTCGCGATCCTCGTCCAGAGAATCGCCCCGAAGAAGACCGCAATCAAAACCCAGCCGGAGGCCGCCAGAACGCGCGACCGTTTCTCCTTGAAAAACGCGGCGAATTTGCCCCAACCACCCACGAAATCCCCCAACTCCCGAAGAAAACCGGGCAACTAAGGGAGAGAGCACATCCATGACCTTTCTCGTGGAAAAAATTAACAGCCTAACCCATTGTAAATAAATGGCTTACATGCAAGCCGATTGAAACTGGACTTGGAGGAATTTGAGGGCGAGACGCGCGAGACGCGGGTTCTCAGGCGGGAAATCCAATCTATCACACGTCTTTTGAGTCAGTTATTGCGCGCAAGTGGAAATCTGGTTCGACTTGGGGCAACTGTATCGCTCTGAGACAGTCTCACAAGTGAGACTGCCCCGAACGGGGTCATACCTTCGGCTTTGGCGGGGGCAGTTCGCGGGCTGTCACCTGGTCCGTGAATCCGGCTGCCTTGTGCGCGCCATCGCAGAATGGTTTGTTGGCGGAGTGGCCGCAGCGGCAGAGCGAGAGCGCCGTGCGTCCCGCGAGCCCAAAGCTATTTCCGCTCGGATCGAGAATCTCAAAATCGCCCTCAATCCGCAGCGGGCCGTTGTGCAACGCGGTAATCTTTGTCGCAGCCATTCTCTGCCTCCAGTGATTTAGCGAGCCTCAATACTTCGGAACGGACGGATCCACTTCGTCCGACCAAGCCAGGATTCCACCCTTCAAATTCCAGATCTTCCGGAATCCTGCCTTCTTTAAGAAGTCCACCGCATCTGCGGACCGTTTTCCGCTGCGGCAGTGAGCCACGATCTCGCGGGAGGAATCAAGCTCGTGCGCGCGCCGCGGCAACTCGCCGAGCGGGATCAAATGGCCCTTCAAATTGCAGATTTGATATTCATGCGGTTCGCGCACGTCCAGGATGAACAGGTCGTCGCCGCGGTCGAGCCGCGCCTTCAGCTCGCGTGGCGCAATCTCCGGCACCTGCACGCTCGTTCCCGGTGCTTCTTCCCCGCGCACCCCGCAGAATTCGTAGTAGTCAATCAGCTTCGTGACCGTCGGCTTTTCGCCGCACACCGGGCAGGCCGGATTCTTCCGCAGCTTCAGCTCGCGGAATTTCATCGCCAGCGCATCAAAGAGCAGCAGCCGCCCGATCAGGTTGTCGCCGCGCCCGAGGACGAGCTTGATCGTCTCCATCGCCTGGATCGAACCGACAATACCCGGTAGGACGCCCAGGACGCCACCCTCTGCGCAGGATGGCACAAGCCCTGGCGGAGGCGGTTCAGGGTACAGGCATCGATAGCACGGCCCGCCCGCTACGCCAAAAACGGTCACCTGCCCTTCAAACCGGAAAATCGAGCCGTACACATTCGGCTTGCCCAGCAGTATGCAAGCATCGTTGACAAGATAGCGCGTCGGAAAATTATCCGTCCCATCCACGATGATGTCGAAATCTCGGAAAAGCTCGAGCGCGTTCTCGCTCGTCAGCTTGGTTTCAAACGCCTCGATCTCGATGTTTGGATTCATGCCGCTGAGGCGCTCGCGCGCGGCTTCGATCTTCGGCCGTCCCACGTCGCTCGTCGCGAACGTTACCTGCCGCTGCAGATTTGTGAAATCCACCACGTCAAAGTCCACGAGGCCGAGTCGCCCAACGCCTGCCGCGGCAAGGTACAACCCCAGCGGCGCGCCCAGCCCGCCCGTCCCAATCAGCAGCACCTTCGCCTGCTTTAGCTTGAGCTGCCCCTCCATGCCGACCTCCGGCATGATCAAGTGGCGGCTGTAACGCAGGATCTCTTCGTTTGAGAGGCTCGCTGCCTGCGCCGCGCCCGTCGTCGGCTGTAGTTTTGTTGCCATTGCCTTACTCCCTTATCTCTTCCTCAGCAAGATGCATTCACAAAAAACGTTCCGCCCGCAATCGAAGGCACGATGCTGATCGTGTCGCCGTCTTTCGTCTGCGTATTCTCTTTCGCCAGATAGCGGATGTCTTCGTCGTTCACATAGACGTTGACGAAGCTGCGCAGCTTTCCGTCGTCGGTGAAAAGATGCTTGCGCAGTTCGGTGAATTCCGTCGTCAGCCGGCCGAGCGCCTCGCCGACGGTCGCGGCGTTAAATTCGGCCGAATCGCGCTTCCCCGCGTACGGGCGAAGCGGCGTCGGAATAATCACTTTGACCGGCATCTTGAATGCTCCTTCGAAATTCTCCGCTGCGCCTCAAACGGCCACGCGCATTCGCACTTCAATCGCTTCCGGCACAAATTCGGTGCGGTCGTCGGCCAGCCGCCAAGAGGTCATCTCCTGCGGTGCGCCGTTCGTCACGCTCACGATGATGTAGCTGTACCAGGGCCATGCATACTCGCGGTCGTATTCGCTCGGCCGCGCCGGATGATCGGGATGCGAATGATACCATCCGACTACTTCCAGTTCTTGCGAGCGCGCGGCCTTCTCAGCCGCGAGCACATCCTCCGCCGAGACCGAAAACCGATTCCGCGGCGAATCGTCCCGCCGATTCACAAGTGGAAAGAGCCCAAAGACTTCCCGGGCGGGTTTTGGCCATGGGCCAGCGGGTTCTTCATACGCGCCGATGTCAATTTCATCCCCGTTGCGCCCCAGCAGCGCGCCGCAGCATTCGTGCGGATACGTTTCCGCCCCGTGGCGGCGGATCTTTTCCGCAAGTTCCTTGCCGATCCAAAGCTTTGGCGTAGTATTCATTCCGTCTTCAAATCTCATCCCAGAATCGTTCGCTCAAATACTTCGCGCCATTATCCGCGAACACCGTCACGACGACGGCATGTTCAGGGCGCGGAATTTTCCCCGCAACCGCAAAGCACCCGGCCAGCGCGGCTGCCGCGCTCGGGCTTACCAGCAGCCCTTCTTCTTGTGCCAGGCGCTTCACCAACCGATAGGCGTCCTCGGTCCCCACGGCGATGTCTTCGTCGGCCAGCGTGTCGTCATAAATCCCCGGGCGCAGCGCCGTGGCCATGTGCTTCCAGCCCTCGAGACCGTTGAACGAACTATCAGGCTGCAGGCTGATGCACCGGATTGCGGAATTCAATTCCTTCAATCGCCGCGTCGTCCCCACAAACGTCCCGCTTGTTCCCAACCCCGCGACAAAATGCGTGATCCGCCCGCCGGTCTGCGCCCAGATTTCATTCGCCGTGGTTCGGTAGTGCGCCTGCCAGTTCGCCGGGTTGCTGTACTGGTCCGGGTAGAAATACTTGTCGGGCTCCGCCGCCACGATCTCACGCACGCGCCGGATCGCGCCGTCGGTTCCCTCGTCCCCCGGCGTGATGACCATCTCCGCGCCGTATGCGGCCAGCATGCGCTTGCGCTCGTGCGAAGCACTGTCCGGCAAGCACAGCTTCACCGGGTAGCCCATCGCCGCCCCGATCATTGCGTAGGCAATCCCGGTGTTCCCGCTTGTCGCGTCAATGATCGTCTTCCCGGGCCGCAGATCCCCGCTCGCGATTCCCGCCTCGATCATGCTCAGCCCGGGCCGGTCCTTGACCGAGCCGCCGGGGTTGAACCACTCCGCCTTGGCGCAAAACTCCACGTTGGGAAAGTCCCGGCCAACCCGCACCAGCCGAAGGAGCGGAGTATTGCCGATCCGAGCGAGCACACTTTCCCCCGCCGGGCCGGACTGGGCCGCCTTTGTAGCCGCTCCCCGAATCTTGTGTTCTGCTGTGGCCATAGACCCCAGTCTTGGTCGCCCCATTCAATTGCGACCAATTCACTCCCAATTGGATGCGAGGCCTGCCAGGGAGATATACGCCAATTCTACCGCAAGATAGGGGAATCACCCTACACCCAGTAGGGAATTGTCTTTGCCCGATAATTCTGTCACCCCTTAGCGGCAACGTGAAAATGTCACCCCTTGAACAGGGAGACATTTGCATCGAGCCCGAAGGAATCGTACTCTGAGATTGTCATGTGGAACATTGACGATCAGTTTGCTCCGGCAGCCATCGAGGGCCTGGCATCCTACGGCTTTGCGGTCAGCAGCACGCGCGGCGTCGTGCGCGTCGAGAAATACGCCTCTGGCGCCGAATTCCGCCAGATTTCCGGCGGGCGCTACCAGATGACCATCCTGCCGACCATCATGGTCCGCGGGCAGTTCACCCGGCT
>JBGOWC010000004.1:0-15515 GCA_041478415.1 Terriglobia bacterium | reverse complement strand
TGGCTCGAAGGGGAGCACGCGTACGACCAGATTCCGGGGATCTCCGTGGCCATCGTCCACGACCAGGAACTGCTGTGGAGCGGCGGGTTTGGCGCGGCCGATCTTGCGGATGGCAGGCCTGCGGCCGCGGACACGCTCTACAGCATCTGTTCGATCTCGAAGCTCTTCACCAGCACCGCGATCATGCAACTCCGGGACACGGGAAAGGTGCGCCTGGATGATCCACTGCAAAAGCATCTGGAGTGGTTCCAACTGAAGAAAACGGCGGGCGAAGGCGATGTGACGATTGAGGGACTGCTGACGCATGCCTCCGGCCTGCCGCGGGAGTCGGATTATCCCTACTGGTCGGCGCCGGACTTCAGTTTTCCGACGCACGAGCAGATCGTCAAGCGGCTGAGCCAGCAGGACGCGCTCTATCCGCCGGAGCTGCACTTTCAGTATTCGAATCTGGGCCTGACGCTGGCGGGAGAGATCGTGGCCGCAGCCTCGGGGATGCCGTACACGGACTACGTGCAAAAGAAAATTCTGGAGCCGCTGGGTCTGGTCAGCACGACGCCGTTCATGCCGGAGGCGCAGCGAGGCAAGCGGCTGGCGACGGGCTACAGCACGCTCTATCGCGATGGCAAGCGGAAGCCGGTGCCCTTCTTTCAAGGAAATGGAATCGCGCCGGCGATGGGCTACGCGTCCACGGCCGAAGATCTGGCGCGATTTGCATCGTGGCAGTTCCGGCTCTTGAAGAACGGCGGAGCGGAGGTTCTGAAGGCGACGACGCTGCGCGAGATGCACCGGGTGCACTGGGCCGAACCGGATTTCGAGACAATCTGGGGAATCGGTTACGCGATCGATCGGGAAAACAACAAGCTGTTTGTCGGCCACGGCGGGAGCTGTCCGGGCTATCGGACCGCGCTCCTGCTGATGCCGGAGGAGCGCATCGCCACGGTGTTCATGGCCAACGCGCAGAACGTGGATGCAGAAGGCTGGGCAAAAAAGATCTACGATCTCGTCGCGCCGGCCATTCTGGCCGCGAGCAAAGAACCGGGAAAGGGTAAGGCACCAGCGGCGGAGCTGCGACGCTACGCGGGGACGTACAGCGAGCAGCCGTGGGGTGGCGAGGTGGCCGTTGTGCCGTATGAAGAGGGCGTGATTCTGCTGGGGCTCCCGACGATGGAGCCGGCAAAAGAATTGATGAAGTTCAAGCTGACCGGGCCGGATACGTTCCGGCGCGTGCGCAAGGACGAAACGCTCGGGGAAGAGCTCGTTTTCGAGATGGGGCCGGATGGAAAGCCGGTGCGCTTTAAGCGCCACAGCAACTACTCGCCCAGGATTCGGTAACACTTTGCATTCCTGCATGCAAGAAACTGTCAGGGCCGAATCGTTCGAGGGGACCACGACGCGACGGGTCACGGGCGGCATCTTTTTGTGGCAATGGGATGGTGAAGTGTGTATCCTTCGGGCCCTAGCGCGAAGATTGCGCCGAGAGCTTCCCGGGACGCACAGGTGTTCCCGCTGTGCGTGAGCGCAAAACAAACGGATGGAATCGGCACCGCGTCGAGGCGGTGCCGCGGAGGAACCCGTCCATGGATCCAGATTCATTCGCGCCCAGCGGCGCGCAGGCGTCGTCAAAGAATTTTCCGGAGATGGAAGCACAGCACCGACACGAGATCTGCCGCGTTGGCCGATGGCTCTACGAGCGCGGCTACATCGTGGCATGCGAAGGCAATCTCTCCGTGCGCCTGGACGCGGCGCGCATTCTCACCACGCCCGCAGGGCTGAACAAGGGCATGCTCTCGCCGGAGGACCTCGTCATTACCAGTCTCGAGGGAAAGCATCTCAGCGGGCCGCGCCGAGCCTCCTCCGAGCTGGCGATGCACCTGCTCATTTACCGCCTGCGCCCGGATGTCCAGGCCATCTGCCACGCGCATCCGCCCACGGCAACCGGCTTTGCCGCCGCGGGCCGCGCGCTGGACCTGGCGCTCCTCCCGGAGGTTGTTGTCAACCTCGGCCAAATCCCTCTGGCGAAGTATGGCACGCCGGGCACAACTGAACTGAGCGCCACGCTCGAGCCCTACGTGCCGCACTACGACGCCATCTTGATGTCCAATCACGGCGCGGTCACCTGCGGCCCCGACCTGCTTGCTGCGTTCCACCGCATGGAGACGGTCGAGCAGTTCGCGAAAATCATGCTCATCACGGATCTACTTGGAAACGCGAAGCTGCTGTCGGGCCGCGAGGTAGCCAAACTGATGGCGGCGCGCACGCGCTACGGCGTGACGCCACCGCCGGGCGCGAATCCCGAGCTCCCCATCACCGCCGAAGTTGCTTCCGCAGCCAGCGAACGGATCATGCTCACGCCGGAAGAGCTGGAAGCGCTGATTGACGATGCCATCCAAAAGGACCGCACGCGCCGCTGAAAAAAAGCAAGAACTAAAGAAGCGGCTTTTCGGCAGGCGCGCTACATTTTCTCCGTAGAGAATGATCCACGGTCGGGGGCAGAGCCATGAGCCATCCGCAGGAATTCTTCAAGGCCATTCAGTCCGGGGATGTCATCGGTGTGAAAGCGCTGCTCGACGCCGATCCTTCACTCGCCACAAGAAAGAATGAGCAGGCACAGTCCGCGATTCTCGCTGCCGTCTACAACGGAAGGAAGGACATCCGCGACCTTCTGCTCGCGCGGGGCGTGCTGCTCGAGTTGCACGAAGCCGCCGCAGCGGGCCAGCTAGGGCGCGTGAAACAGCTCGTCCAGGCGAATTCGGCTCTCGCAAAAAGTTATTCACCGGATGGCTTTCCGGTGTTTGGGCTTGCCGCTGTGTTCGGCCACCAAGACGTCGCGGAATATCTTTTGCAGATGGGAGCCGACGTGAACGCTGCGGCAACCAATGGAACGGGGTATACAGCGCTGACCGGTGCGGTCGCGAGCGGTCACAAAGATCTGACCGCGTGGCTCTTGACGAAGGGCGCGAACGCGAACTATCGCTATGGGCCGGGCTATTCACCCTTGCTCACGGCCGCGGCAAACGGCCATCACGAGATTGTGCGAACTCTTCTGGAGCACGGCGCCGACCTCCAGGTAAAGACGGATGACGGCCAGAACGCTCTCAGCCTTGCCGAAGGCCGCGGCCACAAGGAAGTAGCGGACTTTCTTCGAGGCCGCGCGGCTTCCGCCTGATTCCGCGTCTTTCGATCCTTCACGCCCCCTCTTGCTTTGTCTTTTGCGCGGAGTCACAATGCGTTTCGTTCCATCTCGCCGCAGTTGAAACGCTTTAACGGGCCGCTGGGGGAAACCATGAATGACATCGCGAACGTGAGCCGCCGCGGATTTCTGCAGGGAATGGTTTCCGCGGGCGCATTTGTCCTGAGTGCCCGCCTGCTGCCCGGAGAAGTGTGGGCCGGAGGCTTCGCCTCGGCCGCGGCAGACGATGCGTTCGCGAAGGCGGCGTTTCAGCCGAGCGTATTTCTCGCCATCGAAACCGACGGCACGGTTTATCTCATCGCGCACCGCTCGGAGATGGGGAACGGCAGCCGCACGGCGGTGCCGCGCATTCTCGCCGACGAACTCGACGCCGATTGGAAGCGCGTAAAGCTCGTGCAGGCAACCGGCGACGCGAAATACGGAAACCAGGACACGGACGGCTCGCATTCCGTGCGCGACGCATTCGATCCGCTGCGGGAGGTCGGCGCAACGGCGCGGCTGATGCTGGTTCGCGCGGCCGCGCAGAAGTGGAATGTGCCGGAAGCGCAATGCAAGGCCGAGTTGCATACGGTCGTACACACACCGAGCGGCAAGAAACTCGGTTATGGCGAGCTCGCAGCCGCTGCCGCAAAGCTGCCAGTTCCGAAGAAAGAAGAGCTGCAATTAAAACCTCCGAGCGCGTGGCGCTACATCGGCAAGCCGGTGAAAAGCTACGACATCGAAAATCTTTGCAGCGGAAAAGCGATTTTCGGCCAAGACACGCGGGCGGAGGGGATGCTCTACGCCGCCATCGCGCATTCGCCGGTTCACGGCGGGAAGGTGAAATCGTACGACGACAAAGCGGCGCTGGGCGTTGCCGGCGTAAAGCAGACGGCGACGATCGATTCCTTCACGCCGCCGGTCTTGTTCCAGCCGCTCGGCGGAGTGGCCGTGCTTGCGGACAATACCTGGGCCGCGTTTCAGGGACGCAAGAAGCTGCAGGTCGAATGGGAGAGCAGCCCGCACAGCGCGTACAACTCCGACGCATACAAGAAAGAGTTGCAGGAGACGGCGCGAAAGCCTGGCAAGGTGGTGCGGAACAACGGCGATGTGGACGCGGCGTTTGCGAAGGGCGGGAAAACCGTGGAAGCAGAGTACTACGCGCCGATGCTGACGCATGCTTCGATGGAGCCGCCGGCGGCGCTGGCGGAATTCCGCGACGGCAAAGTGACCGTGTGGGCGTGCACGCAGAATCCGCAGGGCGTGCAGGAGGCGATCGCGGGGGCGCTGGGAATCAAGAAAGAAGACGTGACGTGCCACGTGACGCTGCTCGGCGGCGCGTTTGGGCGGAAATCGTTTCCAGATTTTGCGGTGGAAGCGGCGGTGCTTTCAAAGAAGACTGGGCGGCCCGTGAAAGTCGTCTGGAGCCGCGAGGACGACATCAAGTTCGGCACGTATCATTCGGTCGCGGCGATGTACATGAAAGCGGCGCTGGGCGCAGACGGGAAACCAACGGCGTGGCTGCAGCGTTCCGTGTTTCCGCCGATCGCTTCGACGTTTGATGCCAACGGCGTGTATGCCGACGCGGGGGAGATGGGGCTCGGCTGGAGCGACGTGCCGTTTGCGCTGGAAAATCATCGCGCGGAGAACGGGCCAGCGACGGCGCACGTGCGCATCGGCTGGCTGCGCTCGGTCTGCAACATTTTTCATGCGTTCGCGATTCATTCCTTCGCGGACGAACTCGCGCACGCGGCCGGGCAGGACCCGGTCGAGTACCTGCTGCGGCTGCTCGGCCCGGACCGCATCATTGACAAGAAAGAGCTGGCGGCGGATTACCCGAATTACGACGGCGACTACAGCCAATATCCGCTGGATACGGCGCGCTTCCGCCGGGTGGTGCAGCTTGCGGCGGAAAAGTCCGGCTGGGGAAAGCAGAAGCTGCCGAAGGGCACGGGAATGGGAATCGCGGTGCATCGGAGTTTTCTGACTTATGTGGCGACGGTGGTGCGCGCGGAAGTGGACAACGCCGGCCAAATCAAGATTCAGCAGGTGGACACTGCATTGGATGCCGGCATCGTCGTCAATCCGGAGATGGTGCGGCAGCAATTCGAGGGCGCGGCGGTTTTCGGGACGAGCCTCGCGCTGTTCGGAGAGATCACGGCGACGAACGGTGCGATTGACCAGTCGAATTTCAACGACTATCCCGTGGCGCGCATGAACGAGGCGCCGCGCGAGACGCACATCCACATCGTGCCGAGCGATGCGCCACCCGCGGGCGTGGGCGAGCCGGGCGTGCCGCCGTTTGCGCCGGCGCTCTGCAACGCGATTTTTGCCGCAACAGGGAAGCGCGTGCGCGAACTGCCACTCGCGAAGGCGCAGCTCGCCTGATCTAGTTCCAGCACGGCGCGCGCACTCAAACCGCGGTTGACGCCTCGAATATTACGGCGTAGTGTAACCGCTACTCTCCGCAATCCTTGTCTAATGCATTTTCCTTTCTATCTGCGCGTCGGTTCGCTCAGCCTGCATCCGCATTGGGTATTTGAAACGCTGGCATACGCCGTGGCGTTCCGCGTGTATCTGTGGCTCCGGCGGCGCGGCGACGTGGTGGATACGGCGAATCGCTGGTGGGTGATTGCTGCGGCTGCGCTGGGAGCGGCGCTCGGAAGCAAGCTGCTCTATTGGCTCGAGGATCCACGGCTGACTCTGCAGCATCTCCGAGATCCGGCATTTCTTCTCGGCGGGAAGACGATCGTCGGCGCGCTGGTGGGCGGGCTGCTTGCCGTGGAGTGGACGAAAAAGAGGCTGGGTATCAGGCGGCGCACAGGGGATTTGTTTGCCGTGCCGCTGTGCGTGGGTTTGGCGATCGGTCGGATCGGATGTTTCCTGACGGGACTGGAAGACCATACGTCGGGCGTGGCGACGCGTTTGCCGTGGGGAGTGAATTTCGGCGATGGCCTGGCGCGGCATCCGACGCAGCTCTATGAAGTGCTGTTCGCGCTGGCACTTGGAGGGGTTTTATGGCGGCGGATGCGGCAGCCGCATGCGGAAGGTGACCTCTTCAAGATGTTCATGGCGGCGTATCTGGGTTTTCGGCTGCTGATTGATTTCATCAAGCCCGAGGTGCGCATCTTCGCCGGGCTCTCTTCAATCCAGTGGGTTTGTATCCTGGCGCTGATTTATTACAGCCGCGACATGATGCGATGGGCTGGATTCGGCATCGGCGGAAGCGCGGCGCTAGCGGCTACCCGGGGCGAAGCGGCGGATCGTCCATTGCCGTCCTAGACTGGAGCGCCAAGTGCAAGAAGACGTGAAACCCAAGTCGCTCTGGAGGCCGATCGGTTTCACGATTCTGTGCGGGTTTCTGATTGTCTTTTCGACTTGCTTCGCGGCCATGGCGGCCTCCGCTTTGGCGAGGTCGGAAAGAATGAACGACATCATCGGCACGATTCTCATGGCGGGTTTTGCCGTGGGATATTCGATTGTCGGTCTGGGAATCATCTGGTTCTTTTTTCGGATGGTGGTTCAAGGCGTGATCCGGTTCTTGAAGTTATTCAAGACGTGAAGGAGTCCCAGCATGGACCCTGAACCCAAGAAACCCGCAACCTGGAAGCAGATTCTTCTGACCATCGCCGGGGGTTTCTTCCTGGCGGGCACGTCCTGCTACGGCGCGGTCTTCTTGGCCTTGGCCGGCAAGTCAGGATTCTGGCTCCCTGAGGCGTTGATCATTGTAACTTTTGCGGGCGGCACTATTTTCCTGGTTGGATGCGTGCAGCTGCTCCGCAAGTTTTTCGGGTAGTCCTTGAGGTTTTTCGGCTAGTCCTGCGAAAGTGAGGGGAAACCCTTATGCCGGAACGTGTGCGTCCCTATTTGTTCTATGACGTGGCGGTGACGATTTGCTCGACGTGCTTCCGCAAGCTCGAAGGGAAAATCGTCTTTCAAGACGGCAACGTTTATCTCCTGAAGCGATGCCCGGAGCACGGCGCGGAGAAAGTTCTGGTCGCGGACGACGTGGACTATTACCGGCGCTGCCGGGAAGTGTTCATCAAGACGCCGGAGATGCCGGTGGTTTACAACACGCCGGTGAAGTGGGGCTGCCCGTACGATTGCGGGTTGTGCACGGACCACGAGCAGCATTCGTGCCTGTCGCTGATCGAAGTGACGGATTCGTGCAACCTGCGCTGTCCGGTGTGCTACGCGGCGAGCGGACCGGAGCGGCTGGAGCACCGTCCGCTTGCGCTGATTGAAAAAATGCTCGATGCGGTGGTGCGGAACGAAGGCAAGCCCGACGTGGTGCAGATTTCCGGCGGCGAGCCGACGTTGCATCCGGAGTTTTTCAAGATCATCGAGATGGCGAAGGCACGGCCGATCCGGCACCTGATGGTGAATACGAACGGACTGAGGATCGCGCAAGATGAAGAGTTCGTGAAGCGGCTGGCGGAGATTCAGGAATTTGAGGTGTATTTGCAGTTCGATTCTTTTGAGCGGGAGGCGCTGCTCGATCTTCGTGGCGGCGATCTGCGCGGGGTGCGCGAGCGCGCCCTCGAAAAACTCAACAAACACAACATCTCGACGACACTGGTGGTAACGCTGAAGAAAGGACTGAACGACGGAGAGATCGGCAAGGTGATTGATTTTGCGCTGACGCAACCCTGCGTGCGCGGCGTGACGCTGCAGCCGATCCAGGACGCAGGGCGGCTCGAAGGATTCAATCCGGCGACGGATCGGCTGACGCTGACGGAAGTGCGGCGAAAAATCCTGGAGCAGACGAAAGTGTTTCGTCCAGAGGACGTGATTCCGGTGCCGTGTCACCCGGACTGCCTGGCGATGGCGTACGCATTGAAGCTGGACGGAAAAGTGGTGCCGCTGACGCGATTCGTCGAGCCGGACGTCCTCATCAACGCGGCACGCAACACGATCGTGTACGAAGAAGAGCACGGCGTTCGCGATTGCCTCTTCAAGCTCTTCTCCACGAATCATTCGCCGCAATCGGGCGCGAATTCGCTGCGCGAGCTGCTGTGCTGCCTTCCGAAGATTGCCGCTCCCGGGGAACTGACGTACAAGAACGTCTTCCGCGTGCTGATCGTGCAGTTCCTGGATGCGCATGCGTTTGACGTGCGCTCCGTCAAGAAAACCTGCATCCATATCGTGCATCCGGACGGACGGCTGATTCCGTTCGACACCTACAATCTGTTTTATCGGGATGACCTGGAGCGCACGCGCCTGGCGCCATTGCGCGGAACAACGGAAGCGGCGTTGGTGAGAACGATTGCAGCGTCCGGGCTACACAGGTGAAGGAGGATTCCGGTGGACGAAGAGCTGAAACAGAGTGACTTGGGGGACACTAAGCCGACGCCGGGGGACGGTACGACGAAAGGGTTCGGGTACGGCTGCCTTGTAAACCTTGCGGTGAGTCTTATCGTTCCTTGGTTTCTCGTATTAGCTTTTCCGCAGAGAACAAACAGTGCCCTTTTTCCGCTTGGACTGATATCCCTTTTCCTGATCAATGCCGTAATGATTGTCCTTGCCCGGCGGAGAAACCAAACAGAGTATGCCCAAGGACTGATGATTGCGGCGGCACTTCCCTTGCTTCTCTGGGGTAGCTGCTGGTTTATGGTCACACATTGACAGTCTCAAAGGCGTGCTGAATACTCTTCAGCGATGATCGGCCAGCTTCGCGGACGCCTCTCCGAAAAACGACCGAATCAAGTTCTCGTGGATGTGGGTGGCGTCGGCTACCTCGTGCTGGTGCCGCTTTCGACCTACGCCGCGCTCGGCGAACTGCACACCGAAGTCACGCTGCTGATTCACACGCACGTGCGCGAGGACGCGCTGGCGCTGTTCGGTTTTCAGACGTCACGGGAAAAGCACTTCTTCGAGATGCTGCTCTCGGCTTCGGGCGTAGGGCCGTCGCTGGCGCTGAAGATTCTCTCCGGCATGAGCGTGGAGGAACTGGTTCCGGCGATACGCGGGGGCGACCTGGCGCGGCTGACGCGCATTCCCGGCGTGGGGCGCAAGACCGCGGAGCGCATGGTGGTCGAGCTGAAAGACAAGCTCGACGCGGTGGCGACGGAGCCGGAGAAGACGGCGGCGTCGCCGGCAGGGACGGAGGCAGACGTGGTGTCCGCGCTGGTGAACCTGGGTTACGATGCGCGCACGGCGGAAAAGTCCGTGGAAGAAACGAGGCGGGCGGCGGGGACGGCGAGTTTCGAGAAGTTGCTGCGAGCGGCGCTGGCGGCGTTGAACCAGCCGAAGAGCCGCGCGGCACGGACGAGCATGTAAATGGCGGACGGAACAGCCAGAAAAATGAGCATGGAGAGGCCGCCGCAGCGGATCGTATCCGGGCAGGCGATTGACGAGGACGCGCGGATTGAAGCGAGTGTCCGCCCGAAGCGCCTGGCGGAATACATCGGTCAGCGGCGCGTGAAGGAAAATATTCAGATCGCCATCGAGGCGGCGCGGAGCCGCGGCGAGGCGCTCGACCACGTGCTGCTTTACGGCCCGCCGGGACTTGGCAAGACTACGCTCGCGCAAATTATCGCCAACGAGCTGGAAGTGCCGATCAAGACGAGCGCGGGGCCGATGCTCGAGCGCAAGGGCGACCTGACGGCGATTCTGACGTCGCTGGAGACGCGCGAAGTATTTTTTCTGGACGAGATCCACCGCCTGCAACCGGCCGTGGAAGAAGTGATGTACCCGGCGATGGAAGATTTTCGCGTGGACCTGGTGATCGGGCAGGGGCCGGGTGCGCGAATTCATCCGTTTCATCTGGGCCACTTCACTCTGATCGGCGCCACGACGCGCGCGGGGCTGATCACGGCGCCGCTGCGCTCGCGCTTCGGGATCGTGCATCGGCTGGATTTCTACGAGCCGCAAGATTTGCTAGAGATCATTCATCGCTCGGCCAAGATTCTGAACATTGCGATGGACGAAGGCGGAGCGGAAGAAATTTCCGGACGGTGCCGCGGGACGCCGCGCGTGGCGAACCGGCTGCTGCGGCGGGCGCGGGATTTTGCGGAGGTGCGCGCGGCGGGACGCATTACGCGCGAAGTCGCGCAGGAAGCGCTGCGCATGCTCGGCGTGGATGAGCAGGGGCTTGATGAAGTGGACCGCAATCTGATGCTGGCGATTCTGGACAAGTACGCGGGAGGGCCGGTGGGGCTGGGGACGCTGGCCGCGGCGCTGAGCGAAGAAGAAGACGCCATCGAAGAGATGTACGAGCCGTACCTGATGCAGATGGGGATGATTGACCGGACGCCGCGAGGGCGCGTGGCCACCGCGCGGGCGTATCAATATTTCGGACGGGAAGTGCCAAAGCGGCAGCCGAGGTTGTTCTGACACACCGAATAAGGGCGGACTGAGGTCCGCCCTTACGCAAATCCGCAAGAAAATGCCTGCCACGGTCATCTATTTGTCGCTGGGGTCGAATGTCGGCGACCGCGCGGAGAATTTGCGCACGGCGATCGCGTTGCTGCCGGATTCGGGAGTGCGCGTGTTGCGAGAGTCGTCGGTCTATGAAACCGAGCCGGTGGATTTGCTGGAGCAGCCGTGGTTTTTGAACGAAGCCGTCGAGGCGGAGACGGATCTCGAGCCGCGGCCACTGCTTCAAGCTTTGCGAGGGATCGAATCAGCGATGGGGAGCCGCAAGACGATGCCGAAGGGTCCCCGGCTGATTGATTTGGACATTCTTTTTTACGGCGAAGAAAAAATAGAGATTCATGCGGTGCAGATTCCTCATCCGAGGATGCATCAGCGGCGATTCGTACTTGTACCGCTCGAAGAGATTGCGCCTTCGGTGCGTCATCCGGTGCTGGGGGTGACGGTTGCGGAGCTTCTGGCGAGCGTTCCGGACAGTAGCCAGGTGCGGCGGATAGCCGATGCTGTGTAGGGGCACGATATATCGTGCCCCTACGGTTGCTTGATGCAGTTGTCTCAACTTGTGCGATGAAGTTTGAGGCGGTGGAGGGTGATCTCCTTCGGCTCAAGAGCGTCGAGCTCGATTTGCGCCAGTTTTCCCTCGGTGATTTCGCGCCAGCGATAGACGCCCGGCTCGCTTTCCTGGGTTTCGCGTCCGCGGAGCGGGCGGAGAAACTCCCGCGCATCGTCGAGCGAAGCTCGTTCACGCAGATTGGGCCGCGCAAGCGCCTCGACGGCGTAGCTTCGCAGGAGCTTCGCCCAGTAATGATTGAAGAGATCGCCGGAGGCGAAGAGGTCGCTCCAGGCGACTTCACCGCCGTAGGCAACGACCACGCCGACGACGCGCTCGCCCTTCAGCCCAGACGTTTCCTTGGCGAAGCGTTTCTGCACCTCTTCGACGAAGCTGTCTATCGGCACGCCGACGGCGCGCGATTCATAGATTTGCGCGTAGGATTCAGTTCGCGCGGTGGACGCGATGGCACCCATGATGTTGTCCATGGACATGCGCGCGGCGGGGGCAGAGGCTGGCTTTGGGGCGGTGGTGCCGCTGCGCACGGCGGACCAGACTTCGGACTGCTTCTGATCCACGGCGGCTTTTTCGCGGACGCTTGGGTGAACGATGGTTTTCGCAGAGGCGAATTGCGCGCCGGAAGACCAGCGGCCGTGCTCGACGCAGAAAACATCGAGCGGGAGCGGCGGTGCGCCGGGCGCGATGATGCGGTCTTTGGCGATAATGCGGTCCTGCTTGCCGCCGCTGACGAGCTCGCCCGCGAGCAAGAGAAGCGGCCGCTTGCCGCGGTTGATGAGGACAAGGCGGTTGACGGAGGCGCCGCTGCTGTAGCCCTGGACGGGGCGGCCATCGCGCGTCCGCGCCATGCCGTCGGCGCCTTGCTCGCTGACAATCACTTCACCGGCGGCGAGTCCTTCCTCAAGAGTGAGAAATGCTCTGGTATCCTGCGTATGCGCGCTGACCACAGGAAAAATGGTCAAGTTTTCGTAAACGACGGGATCGAGTAGCCGCCAGTCGCCTTCCGATTTCGGCGGCGGGCCGCCAGGCGCCCATACAAGGGCCATACATCCGATCGAAGAGATTCCCACGAGCCCTCCGATGAGGGCGCTCAACAGCGTGCGTTCCATCAAAGCCTCCTTGTTCAGTGTTCCCCCGAGGACGGGCGGAGCCGGTTTTTAATCAACACAAGTGCTCCGCTCGGGGTTAGAACGCCGCCACCGGGATTTCTTGCAGAGAATTTCGTACGTGTGGCAAACTCGGCCGACAAAGGAGCAACCATGCGTACACGATGCGGCCCGCTATTCCTGCTGGGGATGAGCTTCCTGCTCGCCGCGGCAACGCCCTGCCGCGGGCATAAGTGCTCGGAGGGGAAAACGTCCGGCGATTCCACCTGGCACGTCCAGCAGAACCGGCTGTGGAAGACGCTGGAGAGGCTGGGTGAGTTTGGCAAAAACCCTGAGGGCGGAGTGAGCCGGGTCGGGTTCACCGAGGCCGATCTGGCGGGCCGGGCGTACGTGATGGGCCTGATGCGAGAGGCGGGTCTGGAGGTGCGCGTGGACCCGGCCGGAAACATCTTCGGCCGGCGGCGGGGCAAGGAAAACCTGCCTGTCCTGCTCTTCGGCTCGCACATTGATTCGGTGCCGCACGGCGGAAACTTCGACGGCGACGTGGGCAGCCTGAGCGCGATCGAGGTCATTCGCGCGCTGAACGAGGGAGGAATCGCGACGCGGCATCCGCTTGAAGTCGTCGCTTGGAGCAACGAAGAGGGAGGGCGTTTCTATCCCTCCGGGCTGTTTGGGTCGTCAGCGGCCGCGGGGATTCTGCCGGGCGACATTGCGGGGAGGCGAGACGAGTCGGGAGAAGCCCTTGCGGACTGGCTCCGGCGGATGGGCGGCGATGCTTCCCGCATCGGCGAGGCGAAGATCGCTTCGGGCAGCGTGGCCGGATATCTCGAATTGCACATCGAGCAGGGCGCGGTGCTCGACGCGGCGAAAATCCCGATTGGAATCGTGCAGGGAATTGTCGGGATCAGCTTGCGGACGTGCACCGCAACGGGATTTGCCAATCATGCGGGGACAACGCCGATGGACCGCCGGAAAGATGCGCTCGCCGCGGCCGCGCACGCGGTGCTGGCCGTGCGGGAAGAGGTTCGCGCGGAGACGGGGCGCCAGGTCGGCACGGTGGGCATGATGAAAGTGGAACCGGGCGCCAGCAATGTGATTCCCGGACGCGTGACGTTTCCGGTGGAGCTTCGGGACCTCGACGCAGAGAAGATCGCCCGGATCGGCGAGAAGATCATGAAGCGGTTTGATGCAATCGGGCGCGAGGAGAATGTAGCGATCGAGTGTACGAAACCGGACCTGCATGCGCCCGCGCTCACGGATGCGAAATTCAAGGAGGCGATCCATGCCGCAGCGCGCGAGGCTGGCCTGGCCACGCTCGATCTGCCGAGCGGAGCGGGGCATGACGCGCAGAACGTGGCGCGCTTCGCGCCCATCGGGATGATTTTTGTGCCCAGCCGCAGCGGGATCAGCCACTCACCACTCGAATACACATCGCCGGAGCAAGTGGCGAACGGAGCGGAAGTGCTCTACCGGAGCGTGTTGCGATTGGATGCGCAGCTCGACGCTGGGCGTTAGCGCTGGGGCTTGCCCAGCTCACCCAGGGGTTTCTGCCGCTTCTTCTGCAGGCTGGAAGATTCCTGTTCCTGCTTCTCGTATTCGGCGAGCTCTTCTTCGGTGTAACTGCAGGAGTCGCGCGAGGCAAACATGGAGGTCTCGCGAGTGCTTTTCTTTTTCTTTTTGCGGAGGCCGCCAAACTCATAGCGGACCTGCCGGAGAGGCGCTTCGATGGCTTTGACTTCCACCAAGAGGTCGCTGACCTTTTCGAGAAAATCGTGAAGGTGGTAGGGCCGGACGACGTACGGCAGGCGCGCCTGTTCGAGCGCGGTCGTGAATTGGCCTCCCGCGAGCTCCGGAATCATGTACAGCACGCGGACGCGGCCGCCTTCTTCGGCGGCAACCGAGGTGATCTCCCGCAGCGTCAGGTAGGCGGGACTGTCCACGCCGATGAGCACGATATTGGCGATCACCAGAGACCATTCCCCGGTGGAGAGCTCGGCAAGAAGCGAGCGGGTTTCCGGAACGATGCGCACACGCCAGCCCTCGGCATCCAGTATCTGGCGGAGGGCACCCTGGTTCGCGGGGTCGTTATCCAGGATGAGGATGCCGACCTGGCGAGGCTCGACAGGGGGACTCGTGGCCATAGGCAAGTATAGGCGGCACCGAGGGGGACCGGGCTGCGCGAAATGGCCGGGTGGCGGCGTATCGGCCAACGCCTCCCGGTTGCTGCCCCGCGCGAGTTCCGGAATGGACTCCCAAGGCAAAGAAAAGGCGAAAATAGTCTTGACAAGGCGAACAAAAAGCGAAATACTCCCACCGAGCTTCGAGGTGGGCTATGCCTCCAGTTCCATTCCCATCGACGGCGGATGATGGCATCCGGCGCCACTCCGTACCACAATCTCCGCTGAACCTCTTTCCGATTCTGCCCACCGAGCCAGACCCAGAGCACAGGGCCGGAGACTCTGCCCCAGTCTCGACAGGCCCGGGCGGGATCTCTTCGGACACTTTCCCGGCGGATTGCCACCCGCCGGGGACCGGCGCGTTGCGCGTACCCCACGACGCGGACGGCCGGAGCCGGAGAGCGCCCGTTCCACTGGTCGGCATCGCCCGCCTCGCTGCCTCTTCGCCGCCGGCCGAAAGCCGGAGAAAATCCGCGGAGCGTCCGGAGTATTACGCGCTGCCGGTGCGCTCGATCCTGAACCACTGCGATTCGGACCGCGTGCCGTTTGAATGGACGATCAATCCGTATCGCGGGTGCGAATTCGCCTGCCGCTATTGCTACGCGCGCTACACGCACGAATACATGGAGCTCGACGGCGCGGAGTTCGACCACAAGATTTTCGTGAAGCAGAATCCGGGCGCGCTACTCGCGCGCGATCTTCTGAACAAGCATTCCCGGGGAGACGCCGAACATATCGCCATCGGTACGGCGACCGACCCATACCAGCCGGCGGAGAGTGAATTCGGCGTGACGCGAGCGTGCCTCGAAGAATTTGCGAAACGTCCCGGGATGAGCCTTTCGATCACCACGAAGTCGAATCAGGTGGTGCGCGATTTGGATTTGCTCAAGGAGATTGCAACGCATTCGGCGCTGTACATCAACGTGACGGTGACGACGATGCGGCCGCGATTGGCGCGGCTGCTCGAGCCGCGCGCGCCGCGCCCGGATCTGCGCATGGCCGCCGTGAAACAGCTTCGCGACGCCGGGTTGTTCGTGGGCGTCTTTGCCTCGCCGTTGCTGCCCGGCATTACGGACCGCGAGGCCGACCTCGAAGCGGTCGCAGGAGCGGCGCGAGACGCG
>JBGOWC010000066.1:0-7991 GCA_041478415.1 Terriglobia bacterium | reverse complement strand
CGGCTCAAACACGATGGCATCCGGCCGGGAACCTGGCGTTGCTTGAATGGCGCTCAGGAGTTGCTGGCTCTGCGTGATGGCGTCGTTGCCGGCGTACATCACTTGCGCTTCAATGCCCAGCCGGCGCGCCGTTTCCTTCGCCGCTGCGGCTTGCTCGATTTGATAGTCGTTGTCGTTCGTCGTCAGAGAAACGAGAACATGCAGCTTCTTCATCGCAGCGGACCCCCTATCCTTCGTTCCGCTCTCCTACGATATCCGACCGGCTCGCATGCGGGGTCGGGATCTTGGCCCGAAGTGTCATAGGATGAAATCCGGTCTCGCAAAGGAAACTTGCCGAAGTGAATGCTCGCCCGCACGAATCAGAATTGTTTCGGCGTCTCCGCTGCACGCAGGAAACTCCGTCCGTGCGCCTCGGTGCCCACGGCCAGCAAAATCCCAAGCGAGAGAATGGTCACCACTTCGAATCCCGCGATGGCCCACTGGTAGCCGACATGATTCCGCAGCGCATACTGGATCGAATTCGTCGGCGCGGCGATAAGAATTCCCAATTGGTAGGCAAGCCCCGGCATCAATCCCCGCGCGCCGTCCGCCGACAATTCATTCAAGTGCACCGGAATGACGCCCCATGCGCCCTGCACGCCCATCTGCATCACGAACGCGCCCACCACCAGGACCGGCAAACTCCCGCCAAATGCCCACAGCGGAATCATGACCAGCGACAACGCCAGCGCCGCCGTCATGCCTTTCCGCCGGCCCGCCACTTGCGAAAGATGTCCAAAAATTATCGCGCCAACCACGGCGCCGATGCTGTACAACACCGCCACATTCGCCCGCGTCGCGGACGACACGCGATGCACCTCTTGCAAGAAATCTGGATACAGATCCTGCGTGCCGTGCGAGAGAAACATCATGAACGTCATCAATACGACCAGATACGCGAATCTCTTCCATTCCCGCGCGACAATGCGCAGCACCTGGCCGGTGCTCTGCGCTCGGTGCTGCTGCCAGGACTCGGACTCCGGCACCTTCGCGCGAATATACAGCGCCAGCAGCGCCGGCAGCGCGCCGATCCAAAACATCGGCCGCCATCCCCACACCGGTAGCAAGAAGCGCGCCGCCACCGCGGCAAGCAAATACCCGATCGAATACCCGCTTTGCAGAATTCCGCTTAGCACGCCGCGCCAGCGCACCGGCGCCGCCTCCATCGCCAGCGACGCGCCTACGCCCCATTCGCCGCCCATCCCGATCCCAAAGAGAGCGCGCATCACCAGGAAAAAAGTGAAGTTCGGCGAAAAGCCGCACAGCAGCTCGATCAACGAAAAATAAATCACGTTGGCCATCAGCGGAATTCGCCGCCCGAAGCGGTCCGCCAGCAAACCAAACAGCAGCGCGCCCACGGGCCGCATCGCCAGCGTCGCCGTGGTGGTGAGAACGATTTCTTTCTTGGTTACGCCGAACTGATGGGCAAGCGTGTCAAAGAGGAAGACCACGACAAAAAAATCGAACGCGTCGAGCGTCCAGCCGAGGAACCCGGCCATGACCGCGTGACGCGCTCCACCTCGGTCCTTCTGCGGGGCTGCGCTCATCTCAGTACGCGTGCCACTCCGTCGAACGCGGCATCAAGCGATAAATCGCCGCGCCGCTCGCAATGGCCACGATAGCCAGATACATTCCTTGCCGGAAGCGTCCGAAACACCACTCTCCGATGCAGAAGAGTGTGGCGTAGACAAGCACGCAGCCCAGCACCCAGCTCAGCAGATTCTTACCGAGGTCGCGCGTCACGCCCTCGTCGCCGGCGAGCTTCGCAATCGGCTTCCATCCCGTGATGTGCGGCCGCACGCGCCGATAAAACGCCACGAGTGTCATCCCGGGTTCGGGCGGCGTCAGCAGCGTCACTCCAACCCACACCAGCGTCGTAAATGCAGTCGTGCACAGCGCCGTCTTTGCGAATACCACGGAATCCGATCCTTGGAACGGCTCCGGCCGTCCGGCGAGCCACATCCACAGCGCCGGCCACCGCAGCACCAGCGTGCCCGCGAGCGCCGCCACCATCGCGGAAATTTCGCTCCACGCATTTACCCGCCACCAGTACCAACGGAGCAGATACACGCCGCCGGTTCCCGCCCCGATCTCCAGAACGATCTTCCAACCCTGGGTCACCGATCCTAGTTGCGCCGAAACCCACGCCGCGGCCACGACGAGAAACAGTGTCGTGATCCGCGAGACATTTACGTAATGCGACTCGCTCGCCTTCCGCCGCAAGAACCGCCGGTAGAAATCCGCCACCAGATACGAGCTGCCCCAATTCAATTGCGTCGCCACCGTGGACATGAACGCCGCCATGAATCCGGCGAGCAGGATCCCTAACAGCGCGTGCGGCGTCTGCTGCGTCGCCACGAGCATGTAACCCTTTTCCGGTTGCGTCAGTCCTGGGTAGAGGACCACCGCGACAAGCGCAGTCAAAATCCACGGCCATGGCCTCAGCGCGTAGTGCGCCAGATTGAACCACAGCACAGAGAGCAGGCCGTGGCGCTCGTCGCGCGCGCTGAAAATTCGCTGCGCCACGTAACCTCCGCCTCCCGGCTCTGCTCCCGGATACCAGAACGCCCACCATTGCACCGCGAGGTGCACCACGAACGTCAGCACCGGCAGCGTCCATAGCGCCTCGCCGGTCAGCCCTCGCGAAAAATCCGGCAGCAGCGCGGTGATGTCGCTCGCGCCCGCGCCAGCCGCGGCTCGTCTTTCCGCCAGTTTCGCCAGTAGCTGGGGCATTCCGCCGACCGCGTGCACGCCATACCACGCCACGGCAATCACAATCCCCATCTTCAGCACAAACTGAAACAGATCCGTCCACAGCACGCCCCACAGCCCGCCGAGCGAAACGTAGAGCCCCGTGAACGGCATCAGGAAAAACACGCACAGCGCCAGCGCTTTCGCATCGCTCACACCGAGCGCCGTGCTGACGATGTTCACCATCGCCTTCGTTACCCAACCAAGAATCAGGCAGTTCATCAGCAGCCCTAGATACACCGCGCGAAACCCGCGCAAGAATGCTGCCGGTTTGCCGTGATAGCGAAACTCCGAAAACTCCACGTCCGTCAGCAAGCCCGAGCGCCGCCACAATCGCGCAAACAAGAAAACCGTCATCATTCCCGCGGGCAGCGAGCTCCACCACAGCCAGTTCCCCGCTACGCCCTGCGTGTACACCAATCCGCACACCGCCAGCGGCGTGTCCGCGGCAAACGTAGTCGCCACCATGGACGTGCCCGCAAGCCACCAGCTCACTTGCCGCCCGGACACAAAATAATCTTCGGTGCTCTTGCTGGAGCGCCGCCGGAAATACAGGCCCAGCAGCAGCGTGATCAGCAGATACGCGACGATGGCAATCCAGTCGGAGGGTGCAAGTTGCAAACGTGGGATGTCCTCTCTGCCGGCGAATGTCTATGGCTTGATCGGTGCGCGAGCCGCGCGGCCGGGAAACACGCCGTCCACAAATTTTCCGTCCTTGATGACCGGCACTCCGTTCACCAGGACAAATTGCACGCCGTCGGAATACTGCAGTGGCTGATCGAATGTCGCCTTGTCAATAATGCGCTCCGGATCAAACACTGTGACGTCCGCGTCAGCTCCCACGCGAATTCGTCCCTTGTCTTTAAAGATCGGCGCGTGTTTTTCGAGCCTCTGCGCCGGCATCAGGGTCATCTTCCGCAGAGCCGTCATCAGGTCGAGCGCCTTTTCTTCGCGCACGTAATGCCCCAGCACCCGCGAGTACGTTCCCTGTCCGCGCGGATGGATCTTCGGCCCGGTGATGGGCATGCCGTCACTCGCGATCATTACAATCGGGTTTCCGACGCACGCGCGAGCCGCGTCTTCCGGAATCGCGTGAATCACCACGATGCCGCCCTGCTTGCGATATTTTTCAAACGTCTCCGCCGTCAGCCGCTCCCCCGAATCCGCCCACTGAATATCCTTATAAGTGATGCCCATCCGCTCCTGCCATCCAGGGTCAAAAATGGCCGATTCGATGCTCGTGCTCGCCGCGGTGTACGGATAACACTCCGTCGTCACGTCGAGTCCGCGCTTCTGCGCGCCCGCCACCATCTCGATTAACTGTGGCGTGTACTTCAGCCCCATGCTCGAAATGTGCACCGCATGAAGTGGCGCTCCCGTCGCCGCCGCGGCGGCGATCACTTCTTCGAGGCCGTTGATTCCCGTCTCCGGCTCCTTCAGTCCTGCGTAGCGCAGATGCACGTGCACCGGCGCGCCAAATTTCGCCGCCGCGCGAAACGCTTCGACAATTTCCCAGTGGGACGCCGCCGGCGTGTAGTTGATCCCCATGCCTTCGGCCAGCGCGCCGCGTTCCAAACCTTTTTCGATTTGCTCCACGATCTTGGCAATCTCTTCCGGCGTCGCCTCGCGGTGATTCGATTCCTCCACCGCATGCATCTCTTCGCTCTTGGCCATCACCCGCGCGCGCACCGGGATGTGCCCGATGCTCACTCCAAAATTGATCAGCGACTTCCCTTCCCGCTCGGCGTACCACTTGTCCACATCGTCCGTGCCGCCTTCGAGTTCGAGCGACGTCGTCACTCCGTCGTGCGCCTGAAATTTGTAATTCTCCGGCGCCTGCCCGTGCTCGTGCATGTCAATGAATCCCGGCGCCACGACCAGCCCCTTCGCGTCAATCTTCGTCTTTCCTTTCAGCACGCCCGCGCTGATCGCACGAATCTTTCCGCCGCTGATTCCCATGTTGCGAATCGCGTCGAGCTTCGTCTCCGGGTCCATGACTCGGCCGTTGAGGATGACCACGTCATATTCATCTGCCGCGCTCGCGCCGGAAGCAGCGATGAGCCCGAATCCGCCGGCAATCCAACACACGGCCGCCAGCAGTCCAGCCTGAACCTTACTCGTGCGCTTGTGACTCAGCATGAATCCTCCCGAGTGATTGACTCTCGTACGTGGTGCGACTCGCAGCTATACTGCCCAAGATTCTTTCAATGCTCGCTGGAAATTCCCGCCCAGGATTAGTGCAATATCTGCGTCGCTGTATTTCCGCCGGATCAGTCCTTCTGCAATATCAAACATCCGCTTCGGCGGATGAAAATCATCCAGATCGTTCTTCTCGCGAAACCCGTAGCTCGCCTTGTATCCCGCGCGGAGCTGCTTGCTCTCTTCCGGCGAAAGCGCATCGTAGCCCCACAAATCAATGTCGCTGCCGATTCCCACGTGCTCCACCCCGGCCAGTTTGGCCACGTAGTCGTAGTGGTCCAGCATGTTTTCAATCGTCGTGGGTTCCTTCGCGCTCACGAACATGCGTACCTCGGTGATCCCCATCACGCCGCCCTTGGCCGCCATTGCCTTGATCGCTTCGTCGCTCTTGCACCGCGGGTGCCCCGGCGTCAGCGCGCGGCAGTTCGAATGCGTGATCAGCACCGGCTTCTTCGACAATTCGAACGCATCCAGCGTCGTCTTGTCCCCGCAGTGTGACACGTCCACGGTCATCCCGAGCTTGTTCATCCGCTCGACAATCGCGACGCCGAAATCCGAAAGGCCCTCGTCCCGCCGCTCGGTCGAGCCATTGCCGATCAGCGTCCGCGAATTGTAGGTGAGTTGCGAGACTCGCTGGCCCAGCCCGTAAAAGTAGTCCACATCTTCCACGTTTCGAAAATGCTCCGAATTCTGCAGCCCCAGCAGCACGCCGATTTTCCCGGACGCCTTGATCCCGTCGAGCCGTGCCGGTGAATCCACGCGCTCGAACCAGGCGTCGTGCCGCGCCAGAAACCCGTTCCAGCCGGAGAAAAACTTCAGCGTGTCCATGTACGCGTCCGGCCCGCCCATCCCGATCGCGATGTGAAATACGTTGATCCCCGATGCCTTGTACGGCGCAAAATCCTCCGCCTTGAAATTGTCCGGATTGCCCAGCGCCTTGATCATCTTGCTCGGGCTGATCCAAAACGGCGCCAGCATGTCGATCGTCGTCGCTTGCTGCACCAGATTCAGCGCCCGCGCCGAATATTGCACCTCGCTACGGGCGAACATCCGGAAGCGGCCCAGATTGATCATCGGTGCCGCAATCGCCAGAGCGCCGCCTTTCAGCGCAGCTTCCAACAGGCGTCTTCGATTCATCGGCTCATTTCCCCTCTTCGAGACTCTTCTTGCGAGCGGCTTCAAATTCGTCGCCGGCCTGCCATCCCGCCAATCCCGGCATCGTCGCCGCTTTCCATCCCAACGCGAATCCAAACCGCGCCATCTTCACGTTGCCCGTAAAATCCATCTCCGGCTTGTACTCATCGCTCGGATGGTGGTAGTTGTGCTCGATATAGTCGCGCGATTGCGCTTCTCCCCACTCGGCGGGATGCCCTCTGTATTTCATCCCTTCATTCACAGAAAACGACGGTATCCCCACCCGCGCCAGGCTGAAGTGATCCGAGCGGTAATAATATCCGGCTTCGGGATGCGCATCCGGCCGGATCACAAGCCCGAATTCCTTGGCCGTCTCCCCAACGACTGGGTAGAACGTCGTCCGCTCCGCCCCGCTCACCTCCGTTTCTTCCGGGTCGCCGATCATCGCGATCCCGTCAAAATTGAGATCGAGTGCGACCTTGCCGGTGGGAATCGGCAAATGCTTGCCGAGGTACTCGGAGCCGAGAAGTCCCTGCTCCTCCGCCGTCACCGAAGCGAAGTAAACCGATCTCCCGGGAGTTGGTTTCACGGACCCGTAGGCGCGGGCCAGTTCGAGCAAAATTCCGCAGCCCGTCGCGTTGTCCAGCGCGCCGTTGTAGATATTGTCGCCTGTCATCGCTGCATTGATCCCGAGGTGGTCGTAGTGCGCGGTGTACAGGACCGCTTCACCGGCGCGCTTGGCATCGGACCCTGGCAGCATCCCAAGGACGTTGTGCGAATCGAACGGCCGCAGCTTGCTCACCATCCTCCCCTGCAGCCGCACCGGCAGCTCGATCGGTTTGAAGTCCCGCGACTGCGCCGCCTGAAACAGTTTGTTGATGTCCAGCCCGCCAAACCCCGCGAGCTTGCTGGCCACGTCCCACTGGATCCACGACGCCGCCTTCAGCTTTGGCGATCCGTCCCGTTTCAAATACGACCGTTCTCGGCCCCACGAATTTCTCACCACCTCCCAGCCGTAGCTCGCCAGATCCTTGCGATGAATCACCAGCGCCGCCACCGCTCCGTGACGCGCCGCTTCCTCGAACTTGTACGTCCATCGCCCGTAGTACGTCAGCGCCTTGCCTTTGAAAAAGTTCGGATCCTCCGATGGCGGCTCCGATACGAACATCATCAGCACCTTGCCGCGAAGGTCCACCCCCTTGAAGTCGTCCCAGTCATACTCCAGCGCTTTAATCCCAAACCCCACGAACACAATCGGCGCGTCAATCTCCGCGTTCTCCGTCTGGCTTTCGTTGTTCGCCACGTAATCGTCCAGGAGTTTCAGCGTCACAGCCTCGCCGCTTGACGGTGCCAGCCGCAGGCTTGTTTCCGGCTGAGTCAGCACGCCGACCATCGACACTTTCTGCAAATACGATCCCTTGTCTCCCGCGGGCTTCAATCCATACAGCACGAACTGCGTGGCGATGTACTCTGCCGCGATGTCTCCCCCTCGCTGTCCCGTGCCGCGTCCCTCCAGCAGGTCGTCCGACAGAAACTTTATATGCGCCCGGATCTTTTCCGCGTCAATTCCACTCATCGCCGCACCCGCGGCTGCCGGCAAACCACTGCCCTCATCTGCAGTTGTGCGCGGGGTCAAGTAGGCCGCTGCGGCGCTCAGAAGCACACCGGACAAAATACCGGCCCGAATTCCACGAGTTCTCCTCAAATTCATCTTGATTCTCCCCGGAAGGCGTACAGCCCAATCATTTCTTCGAACGGTCTTTCAACAAGCCCTTCAGCTCGGACATGAACTCCTTCACGTCCTTGAAATCCATGTACACCGACGCAAACCGCACGTACGCGACTTTGTCGAGCCTCTTCAAACGGTG
>JBGOWC010000123.1:0-6244 GCA_041478415.1 Terriglobia bacterium | reverse complement strand
GGGTTGTTTGTTACCGAACAGAACCGCGGCGATATCCTGGTCAAGATGAAGCCACGCTCCGAGCGCAGCCGCGGCACAGAAGAGGTCATCAGCGTCTTGAGGGCGCAGATCGAGAAAAGCGCGCCGGGCGTCATCGTCGAATTCATACAGATTCTTCAGGATATGATTGGCGACCTGGAAGGCTCGCCGGAACCGGTCGAGGTCAAGCTCTTCGGCGACAGCATGGTCGCTCTCGAGCAGGTCGCACAAGATCTTGGCCCGCGCCTCCAGAAGATTCCCGGCCTCGTGGACTACAAGGCCATCCAAAAGGGCAATCCCGAAATTGTTTTCGCCGTGGACCCAGCGCGCGCCGGACGCGTCGGCTTGACCTCTGACCAGGTTTCGCGACAGGTCAGCGCCGGTCTCCTCGGCATCACCGAAACTTCGTTGCGCCAGTCCGACCGGACGATCGATATTCGCGTGCGATTCCCGGACAATTTCCGGTTTGATTACGCGAAGATCCGCCAGTTTCCGATTGTGACCCCGGCGAAGTCGGTGGTGCCGCTCGAATCCCTTGCCGTTGTCGAGCAAGTGCGCGGAGCTTCGCAGCTCAGCCGGGAGAACCAGCGGCTGATGTTGGCGCTGACGGCGCGGCTCGAAAACCGGGATCTCGGCAGCGTCATTGGCGATGTCCGCCGGATCCTTCGCGAAACACATCTGCCGGGCGGCATGACCTATGAAATCGGCGGTCAGTACGAAAGCCAGCAGAGCTCGTTCCACGAATTGCTGCGCGTCATGGGTCTCGCGCTCGTAGCGGTGTTCACCGTTCTGGTCGTTCAGTTTCGTGGTTTCCGGCCAGCGTTCATCATTCTCTCGGTCGCGCCGCTCTCGCTGGTCGGTGTCTTCGCCATGCTCGAGTTGACCGGGACGCCGCTGAACGTTTCCTCTTTCATGGGCATCATCCTGATGATCGGCCTGGTGGTGAAAAACGGCATCATCCTTTTCGAATACGTCCATCGCCTCTGGGAGCAGGAAAAACTCCCGCTCGCCGAGGCCCTGGTCCGCGCCGGGCGAATCCGCGTTCGTCCGATCTTGATGACGACATTGGCGACTCTCTTCGGCCTCTTGCCGCTGGCGCTGGGCCTCGGCGCCGGCGCCGAGATTCAGAAGCCTCTGGCCCTGGCGGTGATCGGCGGGCTCTTGCTCTCGACCTTCATCACGCTCCTGGTCATGCCCGTTCTCTACACCTTCCTGGAGCGACCTGCTTCGTAGATTTGCTTTCTGGGAGTGGGTCGCGATGCGGGGCCCCTTGGGCTCAGACCAGCAAGAGCGAATGACGCAGCAAGACTTGCATTCGCACTTCACCGCGCGAATCAGGCCACTCGATGCGGCATCCTGCAACTCACCGCAAATTGCTAGAAATAGGCCGCTATTTCAGTCTTAGTGTAACTTACGGGAATGCAGGAGGTTTCCGGCTGTTCTGGGCTTGACGGGATGCGTCCGGTAGTCTATTCTGCATATGCGACTATACCGGTCGCATATGAGGAACGGTTGCTCTTATGTTCAAGCTCTCGAAGAAGTCCGACTACGGATTGATCGCCGTCAAGCATTTGGCTCTGCACCGGGACCAAAACGCTTGCAGTGCGGCCGAGATTGCCGACGCCTACGGAATTTCGGGCACACTCATGGCTAAGGTGCTCCAGAAGCTTGCAAAAGATGGATTGATTCAGGCGCGACACGGCGCGAGCGGCGGCTACCAGCTTGCGAAGGATCCCGGGCAGATTAGCGCCCTGGCCGTCATTTCGGCGATTGACGGACCCGTGCTCATCACCTCCTGCGTGACGAGCCATGGCGCGTGCGATGCCACGGAAAAATGCTCAGTGCGCGAGCCGCTCCGCCGGGTGAACGAAAGCATTCTGCAGTTGCTGGGCAGCGTAACGATTTCTCAGATGAGCGAAGACCCGCAAGAGCCGGCGCTGATCGCGATCGGATCTTAGGAGACTAAAGGAAATGGCCGTAAAGCTCCCGATTTACATGGACAATCACGCGACCACGCCGGTGGACCCGCGCGTCATCGAGGCGATGCTCCCCTATTTCAGCGAGAAGTTCGGCAACGCCGCCAGCCGCAACCATTCCTTTGGCTGGGCCGGCGAGGAAGCAGTCGAAAACGCCCGCGGGCAGGTAGCGTCGCTCATCAACGCCACGCCGAAAGAGATCATCTTTACCAGCGGCGCCACCGAATCCGACAACCTGATGATCAAAGGCGTCGCGGAGATGTATCGCGAGAAGGGCAACCACATTATCACCCAGGCCATCGAACATAAGGCGGTCCTCGACACCTGTAAACGCCTGGAGAAGTATGGGTTTGAGGTTACGTATCTGCCGGTGCAGCGCGACGGCCGCGTGAATCCCGAAAACGTCCGCAAGGCCATCACGCCGAAAACCATCCTGATCACCGTCATGTACGCGAACAACGAAATCGGCGTGGTGAATCCCATCGCCGAAATCGGGAAGATCGCCAAAGAGCACGGCATTCTTTTCGCGGTGGACGGCGTTCAGGCTGTCGGCAAGATCCCCGTGGACGTCCAGAAGGACAACATCGATCTGCTTGCCATCAGCGCGCACAAAATTTACGGCCCCAAGGGCGTCGGCGCACTCTACGTCCGCCGGCGCAACCCGCGCGTCCAGCTCTCCGCCATCATTGACGGCGGCGGCCACGAGCGCGGCATGCGCTCGGGCACGCTGAACGTGACGGGCATCATCGGCCTCGGCAAGGCCTGCGAGATCTGTCAGCAGGAGATGGCTCAGGAGGGCGAGCGCCTGGGCAAGCTCCGCGACCGCCTCAAGAATGGACTGATGAGCAAGCTCGACGAGCTATTCATCAACGGCTCGATGGAGCACCGCCTGCCGAACAATTTGAACATCAGCTTCGCCTACGTCGAGGGCGAATCGCTGCTGATGGGTATCAACGACATCGCCGTTTCGAGCGGCTCCGCCTGCACGTCGGCGACGCTCGAGCCGAGCTACGTGCTCAAGGCTCTCGGCGTCGGCGAAGACCTCGCGCATACGTCCATCCGCTTCGGCATCGGCCGCTTCAACACCGAGGAAGAAGTGGACTATGTGACGAACCGCCTAGTCGAAGTCGTCACCAAGCTCCGCGAGCTCTCGCCGCTCTACGAAATGGCGAAGGAAGGCATCGACATCAGCAAGATGAAGTGGCAGACGGCGTAACCGCTTTTCAGCAACGGCTTTGACACCAAAGAAAAGAAAGGGAAAAAGGAAACAGGAATGGCTCAGGACGGAACAATCAAGATTCACCGGTCGATCGGAGGCCGGGGCGCTGCTTTTCAGGTGACATTCGCCCCATACGACGCCGAAGGCGGAACCCCGGGCGTGCGGCGTTTTCACGAACTGCAGCACGTGCGCGATTTTTTGCGGGTTCTCGGGATTGGCGCGGAATACGTGCGCGAGGCACTGCGGCAGCTCGCTGCGGGCCGCTCGGCGTCGGTTCCGGTCGTCAATCTGTCGGATTCTGCATTTCGCCGTGGGGGTTTCGAAGTCACGGAGAATTTGGTAAGGAGCATAGGCTAATGGCATACAGCGAAAAGGTTGTAGAACACTATAACCACCCGCGAAACGTCGGGAGCCTGCCGAAGGAAGATCCAAACGTCGGCACCGGCCTCGTCGGCGCGCCGGAGTGCGGCGACGTGATGAAGCTGCAGATGAAGATCAATCCCGAAACGCAGATCATCGAAGAGGCCAAGTTCAAGACCTTCGGCTGCGGCTCGGCGATTGCCAGCTCGTCGCTCGCCACCGAGTGGGTCAAGGGCAAGACCGTCGAAGAGGCGCTCTCGATCAAGAACACGGACATCGTGCGAGAGCTGTCGCTCCCGCCGGTGAAAATCCACTGTTCCGTCCTGGCCGAAGACGCGATCAAGTCGGCGATCAACGACTGGAAGAAAAAGAAGGGCATCGAAGTGCCCGCCGTCGAGAAGGCCGCGCACTAAGCGGCGATTCGGCCCGTGCGTGCAGCGGCCGCCTTCCGGCGGCCATCTTCCCGTGACTTTGTGGCAAGGGAGCTGGTTTCATGGCGACAGACGTTGTCAGCCCGAACATCGCGGTGATTCACCTCACCGAGCATGCCGCGCAGAAGATTCGCGCGCTGCTCGAGAAGGATGGCGTGTCTCCCGAGGCCGGCGGACTGCGAGTGGGCGTGCAAGGCGGCGGCTGCTCCGGACTTTCCTATGCCATGCGGCTTGAAACGCAGGCGCGCGACCGCGACAAGGTCTTCGAGGAGCACGGCGCACGGCTTTTCGTGGATCCAAAGAGTCTTCTTTATCTCAGCGGCACAACGCTTGAGTACGAAGAGACTCTCATTCGCCAGGGCTTCGTCTTTCAGAATCCGAACGCAGCCCGCAACTGCGGCTGCGGCAGTTCGTTTACGGCGTAGATTGCCGGGCGGGGGACTCGGCAGGCCGGAAAATTCAGAGCGGGCCTGACAAGTGGTTGGCAGCGGGTCCCGCCAGCCACTTTTTTTTCGCCTGATTTGCCGGAATCCCAGAGCCTACAGAAATCATGACGGCGCTCACGAAATCCACGACGCAACCCCTGGTCTGCTGGAGCTGCCACGATTGGACACAGGGAGCTCATATCTGCGCCTCCTGCGGCAAGATTCAGCGATTCCCGGCCGGTGCTGACTATTTCGCTCTCTTCAGCCTGCCGCGAAAGCTGCGGATTGACGCTTCGGAGCTCGAGAAAAAATTCCATCAGTTGAGCTGGAAGCTGCACCCGGACAATTTCGTCAACGCCACCGAAGATGAGCGCGCGCTCTCTCTCGAGCACAGTTCCCGCTTGAACGACGCATTCCGCACGCTTCGGGAGATCGTCGGCCGCGTCGAATACCTGCTTTCGCTCTGGGGCATGCGCAAGGAGGGCGAGCAGAAGCAGCAGGCGCCGCCGGAGTTGCTCGAGGAAGTCTTTGAGCTGAATGAATCGCTCGACGAATTGCGCGAAGCAAAAGCGGCAGGCAGCCACTTGGACGGCCTGCGATCGCGTCTCACAACCGCCGAAAAAAGTTTTCAAGAAAAGCTCGGCGAGGTGAACGCGCAGCTCGACGCCGTCTCCGGAGAGTGGGACGCCGCACTGGATGCGACTGCGGATGACGCACAGCAGAAAAAACTGTTGACGCGGATGAATGAGCTGCTCAACCGGCGCTCCTACATCCGCAATCTCGTCGCAAACGTGCAAAAGGAATTGCTGTAGCCGCGAGAGGAGTTTGTCCCGAGCGACTTAGACGAAGACCACGAGGATTCACCAATCACGAGTCACGAACATGGCGCGCATCGTCGGAATTGATCTCGGCACCACCAACAGCCTCGTTGCGTATCTCGATCCGCAGACGGGCCGGCCGGGGTGTATTCCGGGACCGTATGGTTCGCCGCTCTGTCCTTCCGTTGTCAGCCTCGATCCCGATGGCAGCGTCATCGTCGGAGAGCCAGCTCGTCGCCGGCTGCTCACGCAGCCCGAGCGCACCATCTATTCCGTCAAGCGTCTGATGGGCCGCGGCGTCGCCGACGTTCGCGATGAGCTGAAGCTTTTTCCGTTCCGGATTGACCCCGCCAGCCAGAACGTCATTCGCGTGAAGCTCGGTGACAAAGTCTTTACCCCGCCGGAGATTTCCGCCTTCATTCTCCGTGAGCTCAGAAGCTGGGCCGAGGCATTCTTCGGCGAGCCGGTGGGCCGCGCCGTCATCACCGTGCCCGCCTATTTTAATGACGCCCAGCGCCAGGCCACGAAGGACGCCGGGAAAATCGCCGGCCTCGAGGTCCTTCGCCTGGTCAACGAGCCCACCGCCGCTGCCCTTGCCTACGGCCTGCACGAAAAGCAGCGTGGGCGCGTGGCCGTCTACGACTTCGGCGGCGGCACATTTGACATTTCCATCCTCAAGCTCATCTCCACCGATGAGGGAGACATTTATCAGGTGCTTTCGACCAACGGCGACACGCACCTCGGCGGCGACGACATCGACAATCTTCTGCAAGCGCTTGTCCGCGAAGAAATTCGCCGCCTGCACGACTTTGACTTTACCCAGCACGCCGACGTTGCCCAGGAATTACGCAAATGGCTAATCCGCGCCAAGCACGAGCTTTCCAATGCGGACACAGTGAAAGTGTTTTTCCCGCTGCACTCCGGCGCGGTTTACGCCCGCGACATCACGCGTCGCGATTTTGAAGCGCTCATCCAGCCGGTCATCGCGCGCACCATG
>JBGOWC010000033.1:0-10515 GCA_041478415.1 Terriglobia bacterium | reverse complement strand
CGAGATGCCCCATTTTTTTCATGAACGCGCCGATGAAGGGCATCCCGTGCACCTCCATCTTGGCGACGAAGCGGTACGGTACGCCGAGCCCGGCCATCAGCACGAGCACGTCGAAATAACTGGTGTGATTCGAGACGTATATCTTTCCTCCGGGGCCCTGCATGTGTTCGCGGCCGGCGACGCGGACGCGGCAACCCACCAGCCCGAGGAACAATTTGAGGGCGGCGGACGTGAAACGGCCGGCGGCGCGCTCGTCCGAGTACAAGTGCACAATCGCCCAAGTCGGGACGATCCACAGCAGAAAGACGACCATGACGTACACGCTGTAGACCGTTTCGAGCGTCCGCTTCGTCCCCGTCAGGAAAGCACGCGCGACGCTCCGGACCGCCCCCGCGGCGCCGAGCCGCGCAATCTGCATCCACGCGGGCGGCTTCGGTTTGGAGAGTCTTCCCTCGAGATACAGGCGCTTTGTTTCTTCGCGGCGCAATTTGCCGCTGGACGTTTTTGGAATGCTGCCCGGCGGGATGATCTCCACGTGGTCGGGCGGCAGGCCGAGGCCGCCGTGAACCTGCGCGATGATTGCTGCAGCGATCCCGGCACGACGCGAGGCTTCAGCCTCCCGCGATTCGGCCACGACGACCAGCTTCTCCGTGCCGCTGCCTTCGTCGCGAACCCCAAACGCGACTACGCAGCCTTTGCGAACTCCCTCCGCGCGGGAAGCCAGCTCTTCGACTTCGTGCGGGTAGATGTTGCGGCCGCCCTTGATAATGATGTCCTTGACGCGGCCGGTGATGTAGATCTCGCCGTCGGCGCGGTACGCGCGATCGCCGGAGTCCACCCAGACAAAACCGCTCGCGCCCGAGGGCGCTCCCGCCGGGAAGAGTTTCTCCGTCTCCGCCGCGTTGTGGTAGTAGCCGCTTGTCGCCGAAGGCCCGCGAAACCATAGAAAGCCTTCGGCGCGATCCGGCTGCTCCCGCCCGTTTTCGTCCACGATGCGCACTTCATGCCCCGGCAACGGAGCGCCAGCGGAAACAAAGGAAATCGCTGTCGCGTCCCCGGCGGCGGTTGGAACGGCTTGCCCTTCGCTCGCAAATGTCTCCCGCTCGATGCGGTCCACACGCGGCTCGCGGCCTGCGGGCGGCACCGTCACCGCGAGCGAAGCCTCGGCCAGACCGTAAACAGGCATCATGGCTTCCCGGCGGAAACCGTATTTCGTAAAGCGCAACGCAAACCGCTCCAGCGTTTCGGGATTGACGGGCTCGGCGCCGTTCAGAACGGCGCGCAACGAGCTCAAATCCAGTCCTTCGATGTCGCGGTCGGCAATTTTCCGCACGCACAGCTCAAAAGCAAAATTCGGCGCGGCCGTCAGCGTTCCGCGATGCCGGTGAAGCGCCTGGAGCCAGCGCTCGGGGCGCGTGAGGAACGCAAGCGGCGACATGACGGCAAGCGGCAGGCCGTAGTAACACGTCGTCAGCCACGCGCCGATCAGACCCATATCGTGATAAAGCGGCAGCCAGCTGATGCCGACATCGTCGGCGCGAACTCCGATGGCCTCGCCGATTGCGCGAATGTTGGCAAGCAGATTCGCGTGCGTCAGGACGACGCCCTTCGGGTCGCCGGTCGAGCCCGACGTGTACTGCAGCAGCGCGATGTCGCTCGCCTTGCGCGCGCGGCTGCCGGTGAGATACGCGGGAAGCGCTCCCGGCGCGGGAGGCGAAGCATTTTCCGCCGCCGACAAAAGTTTTTGCGCGTCCGCAACGCCATCGAGCGAGCGCACACGCGGCTTGAGCAGCCGCGCGACCGCCTCGGCGCGGCGAAACGTCAGCAGCAGGCAGACTCCGGCGTTGTTCAGAATGGCCGCTTGCCGCGAAGCGTATTCCTCGATTCGGTCCGCGCGAAACGGAGGATAGATGGGCACGGGAATAGCGCCTGCGAGAAGGATTCCTGCAAACGACACGAAGAATTCGCGCGAAGTCGGCAGCATCAGCGCCACGCGGCCGCCCGCCGAAATCCCGCGGCGCGCAAGCTCGGCGGCGCACTGCTGGGCCGCGGCGTGCAGTTCGCCGAAAGTCAGCGAGACCTCGCGCCCCTCATCTTCGCTGATCCGGAGATGCTCCCGGGCTCCGTCGTGTGCGGCGCGGTGCCGGAAGACATCCAGAAGCGTCGTGGCGCTCTCCACGCCTTCGCCCGGCCCGGCCGTTGCGGCATGATGCAGCGCCTGCGCCGTTACGGCGGCACGCAACCCCGACCCGCGCTCCCCTCCGTCCCTTCCCGCGCCGGGCAGAGTCGCGAGCGCGCGAGCGAGTTCTTCCGGGGTATTGGCTTCCGCGGCGACGCGATCGGGCAAGCGTACGCTGAACGCGTTTTCGAGCCGCGCCATCAATTCGACGCGCTCGAGGCTTCCGAGGCCAAGATCGCGGTCGAGGTGCGAGTTCGGTCCGAGCATCGGCAGTGCGCCCTGGCTGCCCAGCTCTTCGAGCAGGCCGCGCAGGACATCGAGCACGCGTTCGCGTGCATGTGCGGGATCAATTTGCGTAATCGGAGTGGGTGTAGCCACGGGCGTCCAGTCAGGCCGGTCCAATTCGAGTCGAGGCTACCACGCGACTGTGAAGAAGTGTAGCCGCGGTCTTCAGACCGCGGGTTTTTCCGGATTATAAGGCCCAACGCAGCGGTCGAATGCTTCCAGCCTTGTCGCTAGTTAGCAGTCACTTCTTCGTTGCCGCCGCCACGAAGTTCTTCGGCAGAAGCGTGGTGGAAAGATCCACGCCGGAAAGATCGGCGCCGGTCAAGTCGGTCTCGCGGAGGATGGCCACGCCCATGTCCGCGCCGGCGAACTTTGCGCCGTTCACGTTCGATCCGCGGAAATTCACATTGCGCAGATTGGCGCCCCGGAAGATTACATTCGACAGATCGCAACGGAAGAGCTCGATTCCGCTGGCCTGTGCTTCGGTCAGGTCCGCCCCGGCCAGGAGAGATTCGGTCATGTCCGTATTGCGCAGGTCCGCCTTGCGCATCCGCGCGCCGGAAAAATCGGTGCCGGGGAGCTTCGCGCCACGCAGATCGGCTTCTTCAAGATTTGCGCCGCGGAGAATCGCACCGCTCAGGTTCGCCTCGCGCAGATCGGCGCGCGAGAGGTCGGCGCCTGCGAGGTCCGCGCGCGCGCCGCCGTCATGGCCTCGGAAGAACTTTTCATGCTGCGTGAGGATCTCCGAAAGACGCCGGCCTTTGTGCTTGATGCTCTTTGGCTTTCTCAGTCCCATCGCCATATCCGCTCCAGTCGCTCCGAACGCCCCATTTTACCGGAAACGGCGCGCAACGCGAATTCCGCCTACGGTGTGATAGTGTGAAACCACGGTCAGGGGTTGTCCTGGGGAGCGGGGTTCGATGAGAGCGGTTATCCGTGTTTTCTTCGTAGCGTCTTTCCCTTTGTTGAACTGGGCTGCGCCTTCCGAAGGTCCCAGTGGGACCGATTCCATTGTTCTCACGCACGTCACCGTCATAGATGCGACGGGCCGCGCCGCGCAACCCAATCAGACCGTTGTGATTGAGGGCGACCGGATCATCGCGGTCGGCCCATTCGCAAAAATAAAACAGCCGAAAACCGCGCGCGTCGTTGACGCCCGCGGGAAATTTCTCATCCCTGGCTTGTGGGACATGCATGTGCACATCGCCGGCGTGAGCGCGGATCCAGCATGGAGCAAGAAAGTGCTGCTCCCGCTGCTGCTCGCAAACGGAATTACCGGCGTGCGCGATATGGGCGGCGATCTCGACGCATTGGTTTCCTGGAAGCGCGAAATTGAAGCCGGATCGCTTCTCGGCCCTCAGATCGTCGCTGCCGGGCCGTGGCTTGCCGAGAGCGGCAAAAAGTCGCCCGAACAATTTCCCGTCGCCAATGAAGAAGAAGCGCGCGCGGCGGTCCGCGAACTGAAACAGCGCGGCGCGGACTTCATCAAAATTCTCACTCTCCCGTCCAAGGAGGTCTTTTACGCAGTCGCCGATGAAGCAAAAAAACAAGGTCTGACCGTCGCGGGACACGTGCCCGAAACGATGACTGCAGCGGAAGTGTCCGACGCGGGGATGCACAGCATCGAGCACATCACTTACAGCTCGCTCACGTTTGACTGTTCCTCTCGTGAAGACGAGTTGCGCAAGGCGCGAGCCGAGGCCCACCAGAAGCGGGATCAGGAAGCGGCCGGGCGCGCGGTGGACGAAGCCAACGTGAGCTTCAGTCCGGAGAAAGCAGCGGCGCTGTGGAAGAAATTCGTCGCCAACGGGACCTGGATCGTGCCCACGATCAACGCGCTTCCAACGCCAAAGAAAACCACGCCCGGGCTCCAGGTGAAAGACCCGCGGCTCGTCTACCTCCCAGGGAAGTTGCGGCAAGAATGGGATCCGACGAAGCCTGAGAATCAGCCGTCTGCCGCGGAGGCAGCCTGGTGGACGCGGCAATTCGTCAATGATTTCAAGCTGCTCCACGAGATGCATCGCGCCGGCGTGCCTATCCTCGCCGGGAGCGATTCGCTCGACCGTTTCGTCTTCGTGGGACCGAGCCTGCATGAGGAGATGGAGTATTTTCAGGCGGCGGGTTTCAAGCCGATGGAAGTGTTGCAGTCTGCGACGCGCGATGCGGCGCGCTCCCTCGGCCGCGAGGCCGAATTCGGCACCGTGGAAGCGGGCAAGCGCGCCGACCTGGTGCTTCTCGACGCGAATCCTCTCGTAAACATCGCGAACACAAGAAAAATCTTTGCGGTCATTCGCGCGGGAAAATATCTCAATCGTGCGGCGCTGGATGCGCTCCTCGCGCAAGCGAAAATAGCCGCCGCTGCGGTAAAATAAGAGTGTAGCCGCGGTCTTCAGACCGCGGGTTTTTCCCGGATACCACGGTGAACCGCTCAGCCGCCATCGTTGCCTTGTTGCTGATTCTGCTCGCGCAGACCGTTCCTCCCGCGCCGCGCGCGCAGGAGCGCGAAGACGAGATCGTCGCAAATCTCGCTACGGGTAGACTGATTGTACATGTGACGAAGGAAGGCATCGTCTTCGCCACCATCGAGGAGACGGCCGAGGCCAGCTCGATTGCGCCCCGCGTAATTTCGCTCGACGCTTCCCACATCGGCGTCCTGCTTGGCGCCGCCGAGTGGGTTCTCCCGGGGGCCGGCGGCAATCCCATACGCTTGGAAAAGAGCATTCCCCGGCTGGGCCGCGGCCCGGACGCGGCGTCTCCCCGTCAAACCGAAGACAACAGAGACCTCGAGATGATCGGCGTAGCGTTTCTCGAAGCGCTGCGTCCGCTCGCAAGCCAGCTCCACCATAAAATTGAGCTGGGCCCCGACGAGCCCCTCTTCGAACTCATCGCCATCGGCTACGCGCCGGATTTTTATGGCCCGGAGGTGTGGCTCTACGAATATCGCGTCACGCAGGAGGCGCTTCGCGGCGACTATCTCCGCACGAGCGTCTTGCGGCCACGGACCATGCAGCTCTACCCGCCGAGAAAACACGAGCCGCGCACGCTCGTCGAAGTGCGCTATCCACCGGATACGAAAGGGCCGTCCCTGCAAGAAAGGATCTTGCAGAACGATCCGCTTATCGCGCGCGTGGCGAGCTCGGATCCAAAATTCGCGGGCGTGGTCCAGAAGGTTCAGGAAGGTAAAGCGCAGAACGCAAATTCTGCGGATGCCGCCGAATTTCTCCGCGCTGTCGTCGTGCCGCTCGCGGGAAAAGCGCGCTTCGCCGTCGGCACTTACGAAGAATCGCACGGCCTGGCCTGGCTCGTCCCGCCCGAAGAACCCATCGAAAAAGCCAAAGAAGACAAGAACCGATCACCCGACGCGCCCACGCTGCGGCGGAAACCCTAGCTCGCCGCGGCTAATGAGACAATTCTGATTGCGTCGCCGCGGCGAATCGTCCCGCCTCGAACGACGCGGCACAGCATCCCACGCCGGCCGCGAATCTCCTTGCGCAGGCCGGGGCGAATCTTCTCCATCAAGCTGCACGGCGTGCACGGCATGGTTACTTCGAGCTGCGCTTCGCCGATGCAGAGCCGCTGGTCGGTCTCGAGACCATTCACATTCAGCCCTTCGGTGGTAATGTTCTCGCGGACGATCCCTGCAGGAAGCTTCAGCGCCTCCAGAGTCTCGCGGTCCATCAGAAGCACCTGGCGTTTTCCACCCGGACGCCCGTGGACGCATTTCTCGAATCCGGAATCGGCCAGAGCACCGATCTCCTCGACCTCTTCCATCGGCAAGCGTCGCCGGTTCGCTCGAAACAGGTGCGCTACGCTCGGCACCGTTCTCAGTCCCCCACAGCGCGGCTGCGCCCCGCGGGCGCGCCAATGTCTTTTCGGAAGTGCATGCCATCAAATCGGATGTTGGCAATTGCCTGGTAGGCGCTGGCCATCGCGGCATCGAGCGTATTTCCCGATGCTGTGACCCCGAGGACGCGCCCGCCACTCGTCAGAATGGCGTTGCCTTCGCGCTTGGTTCCGGCGTGCAGTACCTTCACACCAGCAATATTCATTGCATCGGTTAGTCCTTCGATGCGCTTGCCCGTCTCATATTTTCCCGGGTAGCCTCCCGATGCCATAACCACACACACGCTGGCACCTGGTTTCCACCGCAGTTTTCGAGAATCGAGCCGGCCTCTAGCGGCGTCGTCCAGCACTTCGGCCAGGTCAAAGTCTATTCGCGCTGCAATCGCCTGGGCTTCGGGGTCGCCTAACCGGCAATTGAATTCAAGCACCTTGGGACCGGATTCCGTCAGCATCAAGCCGATATAAAGAAATCCCTGGTAGCGGATGCCAACTGCCGCCAAACCTCTCAACGTCGGCTCAACGATTGTCGAAACGATGGTTTCCCTGAGCGGTGCCGGCAGCAGCTCGTCCGTTGAAAACGCGCCCATGCCCCCGGTGTTCGGCCCTTGGTTTCCGTCGAAGACCCGTTTGTGATCGCGAGTCGGGACCAGCGGCGCATACCTCTCGCCGTCCGTGAGCACGATGAACGACAGCTCGTCGCCCTCGAGCGCTTCTTCCAGGAGGATCCGTTGGCCGCCTGGGCCAAGTTCATTTTTCTCCATCACGCGCTCGATGAAATCTGTGGCGGAATCCGCATCCTGCGCGACGACAACCCCTTTTCCTGCACACAAGCCGTCCGCCTTGATCACCACCGGCCAATCCACCGTCCGCAATGCACGGTGCGCATCGCCCGATGAATCGTAGCAACCGTAAAGCCTCGCGGTGGGCAGGCCATGGCGCTCGAGGAATTGTTTCGAAAAAATCTTGCTGCCTTCAAGCTGTGCCGCCTGCTTCAACGGACCCACGATGGGCCACTTTCGCTGCGCAAATTCGTCGGCCAAACCGTTCACGAGCGGGATTTCGGGTCCGACGACGGTCAAGTCCGGCGCCAGCCGCTGGGCCAGAGCAACCAGGCCCGCGGTATCGCCCGGATCCACTGCGATGCATTCGGCTTCAGCGGTAATGCCACCGTTGCCCGGCGCGCACCAGATCTTGTCAACGCGACGGCTCTCTCCGAGCTTCCAGACCAGCGCATGCTCTCGCCCACCGCTCCCAATTACCAGGATCTTCATCTTCGTATCCTCGCAGAAATCTGCGCCGGCCGTTCAAACTACCGATTCCGTGGAACGATAGACGCCGGCAACCGGGGTGTCAACTTCACCCGAAAGTCGCCTGGAACTCCCCATCTCGCCGAGGTGCCGAAACGGTCACTTATTACCGTTTGCTGACCGGCCCCATGATTCCTTGCATCGGCCTGCGAGCGCCTCGCTACACTTGAGAATTGGGCCAGGGTCCATCTATAGCTCCCCTTGTGAGAATAGAGGCATCGTATGCTCATACCACTGCGCCATGAAAACATGCAGGGCCGGCGCTGGCCCGTCCTCACGATCGGCCTGATAGTGATCAACCTTTTTGTATTCCTCGGAACCCGCACGAAGCTTGAACAGGAAGGGAAAGAAACGGGCGAGGTCAGGGTTCACATCCTAATGCTCGCCGCCATGCATCCCGAGCTCAAAGTTCCGGATAGCGTTCAGCAGTTTGTTACAACCACCCAGAGCAAGCACCCGGGAATCTGGAAGGCTTTGCAAAATCCAAACCGAGACATCGAAGATGCCTGGGATGCCAAGATGCGTCTCCAGGAGGAATCTTTCGAGCTCCAGCAGGAGATGGATTCGCTCGCCCAAGAGTACGAACAATCTGCCGCGACCTCCATCCGGGAACATTATGCATTTGTGCCGGCGCATCCGATGGCTATTTCGTATCTAACCTCTAATTTCCTTCACGGAGGTTGGCTACATCTGATTGGCAACATGTGGTTTCTCTGGCTGGCTGGCTCCATTCTCGAAGACACCTGGGGCCGCATTATCTACCCCGTCTTTTATTTACTTGCAGGCGTGTTTGCGACGCAGGTGCACGCCTGGTCGGACCCCAGCAGCTTCATCCCGGCTCTCGGCGCTTCGGGTGCCGTGGCCGGCCTGATGGGTGCATTTCTCGTGCGCTTCCCCACCACCAAGATTGAAATGGGCTGGCTCCTACTCTATCGCCTCTATCGTTTCAAGGCCGCGGCCTATTGGTTGCTGCCTTTGTGGCTTCTTCAAGAAGTTTTCTATGGCTCACTGTTTGGCCAGTCCAGCGGCGTTGCGCACTGGGCTCACGTTGGCGGCTTCTTATTTGGCGTGGTCGCCGGGATCGGAATTCGAAAATCCGGGCTCGAGCAGATTGCGGAACAGGCCATCCAGGAACAGATTTCCTGGGTCAGCCACCCGTTGCTAGCTCAGGCGAACGAGCAGTTGGAGAAAAACGATCTCGATTCCGCTGAGGCGAATTTGAAGAAGCTACTGCAGGAAAAACCGGACTCGATCGAAGCGCACCGCATGCTCCAACAGATCCACTGGCGCAAGCGGGACTACGTCGGCCACCGCGAAGCCCTGGAGAAGCTCATCGGGCTTCACGTCAAGGCTAAAGATGCGGACGAAACGCTGCAGACCTACGCGGAATACACGAACGCCGGTGGTGAGAAGCTTCCTGCCGGTGGCTGGCTCGAAGTTTGCCGCATGCTCGAGGATCAGCAGAGGCTTGACGTGGCCGTCGAAGAGTACGAAAAGTTGGCTACGGCTTATCCGGCCGAGAAACAGGGACTATTGGCGCAGATGGCTGCCGGCCGGCTGTGCTTGAAGCGGCTCAATCGCCCACAAGACGCGCTCCGGTTGTACCAAGCGGCAGCGGCGTCGCCTGTGCCGCATTTCGATTGGGACGCCAATATCCAGCGGGGCGTCGAGGATGCGCAGAAGGCGCTCGGCGGCGCCTTTGCTCCGGCGCAGACAAGTTAAACTCTCGGGTTTGAGTCGCGGAACCGGCTTCAAATGGTCTTGACCAGCGGTCTTGAATTGTTCAGCCTTGCGCAACCGCTCGGATCGGAATGGCCACGCCCGTGGCCGCAGCCGATGAGCCCAGCATGTGGCAGCGGCCGTCGAAAATCCCGCCCGGATCGATCACCAGGCATGGCGAGTGCACTTCGCCGGTGACGACGCCCTTCGCCTGGATCAGTACCCGGCCTTTGGCGAAGATGACACCATCAAACCGGCCGGCAATCACAACGCTGTTTCCCTCGATCTGGCCTTCCACTTTCGCGCCTTCGCCGAGGACCAGCGTCTGCTCGGAGATGATGTTTCCCTTCACGTTGCCGTCAATGCGGAACGTCCCCGTGACCTGCAGCGTGCCTTCGAGCGACACCCCCTGGTCGATAAAGCCAGTCCACTCTTCGCTGACGCCATTTTTTGAACTGCTGGGCCATTTCCAGGCCATGTTCCACCCCGAAACAATTCTTGAGGATCTAACTCGACTTTAGCCGCATGCGGGGACAAGTCAAGCGCGGCCATTGCGGCTGATGTCGAATGAATTGCCGAACCAAAGGACAGGTGGCCGCTTTTCGTCAGTCTTTCATCAGGCGGTCGTAAATCCCCATGAGCTGCGCGTCCTCGTAGTATTCGAGAATGAGCTGGCCCGGCCGCACCTTCGTTTTCGCACGCAGGTATACGCGCGTTCCAAAATGGCGCTGTAGCTCTTCAAGCGCCGCGCGGATGTTTGCGTCCGGGTGTGCGGTCGCCGTCGCAGTACTGACGCGCGCGCGCCGCGAAGCCAGCCGCTCGATTTGACGGACCGTCAGTCCGCCGCGCGCCGCCCGCTGCGCAAACCGCAATCGTAATCCGGAGTCCGGCACCGCGAGCAGGGCGCGGCCATGTCCCGCGGAAAGGCGGCCCTCCTCGATCAGGTCCAGAATCACCGGCTCGAGCTTCAGGAGCCGTATGGCGTTTGCGACCGTCGTGCGGTCCTTTCCCGTGCGCTCCGCCACGGCCTCCTGCGTCAATTGAAATTCGTCCATCAGCCGGTCGAAGGCCCGGGCCTGCTCGATCGGATTCAAGTCCTCGCGCTGGATATTTTCCACCAGCGTCATTTCGAGCGCGAGCTCGTCCGAAACATCGCGCAGAATCGCAGGCACGCGATCGAGT
>JBGOWC010000175.1:0-5086 GCA_041478415.1 Terriglobia bacterium | reverse complement strand
GCTTCTCGACGCCGTTTGGCACGTACCAGCTACGGCTCGACTCGCGGCCGTACTTGAGTTGAACGAAAAACCAGGCTTCCCGATTGAGAACGATCGAACAGTCCACCGTCTGAATCGAATACCGATACGCCGGCATGTGGTAGACGCGATGCCACAAACGATTCTTCCAACCGAAGTACCGAGCGCGGCCCTTGGCGGCTTCGCGGCGCATCGCGTGGATACGGCGCTCTTCAAGACCGTGCATGGTCATCACGTAGGGAGGGCCGAAGGAAGCTCCGCGCAATTTGCGCGCAATCCCGTAGAAAAACCCGAACGGCGCGTGGATGTTGACAACGTCATAGTCCGCAGCCGCGGCGCGGATTCGGCGGGCAACTCGCCAGGCGAGATCGATGGTTTCGAAACGCTGTGGCAGGTGCCGGCGAGGGAGCAGGTCTTCGTGGAAGAGACAGTCAACACCGTGTCCAAGAGCGCGAAGCTCTTCGGCCAGGTTTTGAACGACTCCAGCGACGCCTCCCTCGCGCAGCTTCGGCGCGCCACAAGCAATCAGGATCTTCATTTACGAAGCGCCGCGTTTGCCGGCTATAACAAAATAGTGAAAAGCGACCGGACTCAGGATGCGGCGTAGCGTGCGATTCGATTCCAGCGCGGGAAACGCCACCGGATTGCGCCCGGGGATAAACGGAAATTGATGTACGGTGCCGTCGGTGTGAAGGATTGTCCACCCGGCCCGGCGCAGCCAGCGGCGCACCTGAGGAAAAATCTGGCGACGGTCAAACGGCTGGCCGCTCTTACGGTCCGGATGGCGGACCGCGGCGTAGAGCTCGTACAGGCCCATAAAATTCAGATAATTCGGTGTGGTCAAAAAAAGCCGCCCGCCGGGACGGGTGATGCGCCACATTTCCCGGAGGGCGCGCTGCGGATCGGGCAGATGCTCGATCGTTTCGCAGGAGATCACCAGATCAAATGCTTCGTTTGCGAAGGGAAGATTCTGGGCGTCGCCCTGGGTGAGGGCTGCGGAGTGACCGTTCGCGGCAGGCAATTTTGTCTGCCCGACACGTAGGGCTGCGGCCGAAAAATCGCAGCCGGTAACTCGCGCACCGGCACGAGCCAGTTCGCGCACAAACCCGCACCGGCCACACGCCACTTCGAGAATACGCAGCCCCGCGACCGGCCCGAGCCTTTCGCGCACCAGTTGATACCAGGGGCTCGACGCATCTTCATGGTCAGGCGCGGCGTCGAAAACGCGCTGGTGCCACGTGTCGTATCCGGCGCGCAGGCTCATGCCTTGAACTCCTCCGGGTCGGCGACGCGCGTGATTTTTGGAACGGGGAGTACTTTCGCACGGGCCCCGCGATACCACGGCCGCGACGAAATCCAGAGCCGCGCGGCGTAAAACCATCGCGGCGGAAGGAACAGAGCGGAGAGCATCGTTAATCGGCGGAAGAGCCGGTGGCGCAGCGGTGCGTCGCTGTGCATGATCTCGTAAATCCTTTGTTCCGCGCGCAGCGTTTCCCACGGCGCTCCGCCATCCAACATCAGGCGCATCTGGTCGGCCTCCGCGGCGATGACTTCAGTGACGCACTCCACTGCGTTGCGCGGGACACCGAGTGCGCCAAGGTCGCGACCCAGAGCAGCAACGAGGGCAGCGTGCACGCGCTGTTTCCGCCGATGACCTTCTTTGTTTGCGGCGGCACCGAGATAGAGGTTGCCGCCGTGCAGACGGTAGTGGGTCAGCGCGTCTCGCAAGATGACGGTTTCGCAGAGTGCCGCCGCCATTGTGAAGAGATATTCGTCCGCCTCGATAACAAGAGCATCCGGAACGGGAAGAATCCGGCGCGCCAATCCGGCGCGAATCGCCAAACGGCTCGTGCCCAGAAAACTCTTGCGCAGACGAAAAACCTGGGCTGGGGCGAGCGAATCAAGCCGCAGCCGCTCAGACTTCTCAGGAGCCACAATATTGTCGGCGCGGCCTTCGGACGACTCGATGATGCCATGCCCAACCATGCCGACAGTTGGATTGGAAGAAAACACTTCCACGACACGGCGAAGTTTTTCCCGCACCCACCAGTCATCGCCATCGAGAAACGCGATGATTTCTCCGCGGCACTCGGGAATGCCAGCATTGAAGGCCGATGCTTGGCCGCCGTTGGTCTTGCGGAGCAGGCGCACCTGCGGCTCAAACTTGCGCACAATCTCCGGCGTTCGGTCCGTCGAGCCATCATCCACAACAAGGATCTCGCGGGCTTCCGACGGGTAATCCTGCTCAAGCACACTCCGCACGGCGTGTTCGATGAACCGTTCGTGGTTGTACGTGTCGATCAGGACGCTGACGAACGGTGCGGTCATCGTGCGTTGCTCCGCAGGAACTCTCGTGCATTCTCGCGCGCCGGCGCCATCACACGCCTGCCGTGCGGAGCTGCCGTCGCTGCGCATCGATCATCTGCTTCAGCATTTCGTCCAGTCCCACCGTGATACGCCAGTTCGGATAGTGCGACTGAATTTTCTTCAGGTCGCTGATGTAGCAGATGTGATCGCCCTTGCGCGCCTCTTCGACGTACTTCCAGACGAGCTTCTTGCCCGTCATCTGCTCAATGCGGGCGATGGCCTCGAGGATTGAGATGCTGTTCACGCGGCCGCCGCCGAGGTTATAGACCTCACCGGGGCGGGGATTGGCGGCGAACTCTTCGATTGCCCGCACGACATCGCGGCTGTGAATGTTGTCGCGCACCTGCTTGCCTTTGTAGCCGAAGACGGAGTAGGTGCCGCCGGTCAGCGCAACCTTCACGAGATAGGAGAGAAAGCCGTGCAGCTCAACGCCGGAATGGGACGGTCCAGTGAGACACCCGCCGCGGAAAATGCCCACGTTCATCCCGAAATAGCGGCCATATTCCTGCGCGACGATGTCGGCGGCGGCCTTTGACGCGCCAAAAAGCGAGTGCAGCGTCTGGTCAATCCGGCAAGTTTCGTCAATGCCGTCGTGGTCTTCGGATCGGGCATAGTCGTAACGCGTCTCGAGCTCCTTGAGCGGGACTTCGTTCGGGGCGTCGCCATAAACTTTGTTGGTGCTGAGAAAGGCGAAGACGGCGTCGGGTGCGTGCTGGCGCGTGGCTTCAAGAAGATTCACAGTGCCAAGGGCATTCACTTCAAAATCGAGCAGCGGAATTTCCCGCGCCTTGTCGTGGGAAGGCTGGGCAGCGCAGTGAACGATCAGGTCGAAGCGATGCGTCTTGAACAGAGTTTCGATCGCCGCACGGTCCCGAATATCCACATTCGCATGCGTGAAATTCTTTGTCGTCTGCTTGAGCCGCTCGAGGTTCCAGGTGGTATCGCCCGGCTCGCCGAAAAACACGCGGCGCATGTTGTTGTCTACGCCGACGACGCGATGGCCCTGGCGGTCGAAATGTTCGACCGCTTCGGAGCCGATCAACCCGCTACTGCCTGTGACGAGAATGTTCCGGAGTTTCAAGGCCCGGCTCCATGGCTCGGCGAGATTTCAGTATTGATATGCATGGCCTCTTTGAACCAAGGGTTTCTCAAAGCAAGCCCACGATAGTTTAGCAATACCAAACGTGAGCCCCATAGACAGTAGCGTGACACCTACACCACGGGAGTCATAGATCCGCGGAGAACCATGCAGGAGCGCGCGATGGGCAAGATGGTTTATGGTGTCGTGGATGATGTAGACACAATACGAGATGGTCCCCAGGTCGCGCAGGAACTTCCATCGCGTGATTCCTGCAAGTACAGATTCTTGGTCAGTTAAAACGACCAAGATGAGAACGCAATAGAAGAGATCTATGCAGCTAAGTCCGATCGTCGCGGAGACCCTCGAGAGAGGGTGCAAAAATGACCAGAGCATGGCAAGTATCCCGCAGAAGAAAAAGAGCAGGAACCTATAGAGAAGCACGGTGTTCCTGGCAAGGAAAGCTCGCACGGCGGGCTCCCTCCAGCCAATAGCGGCAAGCACACCCAAAGCAAGCGCATCGGCCCGGCAAGGCATCAGGAACGCAGCTGCGTAAGGACCGCTCGCACCCCAGTTGAAGACAAACCCGCGCAGGACGGGCGCGAGAACCACCGCCGAAACAAGGATCATGACCAGCCGACGGCGCGAGACGAACCGGATAAGAGGAGGACAAAGCAAGTAGAACTGTTCTTCGATGGCTAGAGACCACGTGACGGAAAGCCAGACCCACTGCAACAATCTTTGTTCGTAGAAGAAATTCTGCAAGTAAAAAATGTAAATGGGTATTTTCCGAAAATCGGCCCACTGGACATCCCAGATCCGGGTGCCGCTCACTAGGAGACCGAAAAGCAGAAGCGAATACACACCCACCCAAAGATAGTAGATGGGGAATATCCGATGCACCCGGCGCAGATAAAAAGTTTGGAAATAGCGGGGAGATTCGCGCGCATCCAAGAGAATCCCGCCGATGAGGAAACCGGAAAGAACGAAAAAGAGGTCCACACCGCTCCAGCCCAGGCCAAAAATCTTGGTGAGATAGGCGAGGGGCGTTCCCGAGGGGCCATGGTTGCTCGCGGTGATGTAGTGCAAAAGGACAACCTGAAGGATGGCCAGGCCACGCAAGCCATCGAGCTGTGGGATGCGCTTGGAGGAGTCCGCGGCGCGAGGCGAGTATCGCTCTCGCGTGCTCGCTGCACCCTCCGAGTGAAGCGTAGTTTCCATAGGATTCAGACGAAATCATCCGCCGGCGGCGCTGACCGGAGCGTAGCGCGCGCGGAGCTCAGTTTCGTTTTCGCGGATCCAACTGAGAATGTGGTCAAGGCCTTCCTTCAGACTGACCTGCGGCTTCCAGCCCAAAACGCGTTCCGCCTTGCGATTATCCGTGTAGTAGAGCGCAATGTCCGCTTGGCGAGGCCTATCTTCGTGCGTGATGGCGAGCGAGCGGCCGAGGGATTTTTCGAGGAAGCGCGAGGCTTCGACGAGAGAGAGAGAATTCGCCGCGCCGCCGCCGGCGTTGAACACCTCGCCGCGAAACTCCGAAATCCGACTCATCTGAACGTCAACAAGACGGCAAACGTCTTCGATGAACAAAACGTCGCGCACCTGCTTGCCTTTCCAGCCGAT
>JBGOWC010000098.1:0-6829 GCA_041478415.1 Terriglobia bacterium | reverse complement strand
ATCGGTTTGACAACAGCCTTGAAATCGTCCGTGCCGGTGACTCGGAGTGGCGGCCTTTTTCTGCTTCCCAGACAATCTTCGCGGAAGCACGAGCTTTGGGTTACAAAAGCGGAATCGTCGGTTGGTACAATCCTTATTGTTCGCTGCTGGTTGGCCAGTGGGATTCATGTTTCTGGACGTTCGCGGCGAGCCATAAGGGAATGTCCGCGGAAGCAGGCATCTTTGAGAACATTCGTTCTCTTGCAGCCGCCTACACGCTTAGGACCGTTGCTCCTCGGGTCTATGAGCAACGGCGCTTGGCGGCGGATGTAACAGGACGACTGCGGGAAAATGAAGCACTGATGGAGCAAGCTCGTAATCTGCTTTCCCAGCCCAGCTTTGACTTCGTCTTCATCCATCTTTCCGTGCCGCATCCTTGGTCATTCTATAACCGCCGCACGAAGGAATTCGGCCCGGGAGGATCCTATCTCGACGGTTTGGCGTTGATGGACATTGCGCTCGGGGATCTCCTGGATGTAATGAAATCCTCACTTCAATGGCCACAGACCTCCGTTGTGATCTGTGGAGACCATTCCTACCGAGTGGGGCGGTACAGGCCAACGCGGTTTTGGACGCTGGAAGACGAGCGCGCGACCCATGGAATTTTCGACAACAGACCTTTTTTGTTGATCCACAAGGCGGGCCAGCAGTTGCCCGAGACAGTGAACACGCCCACGCCGCTCATGGTCGTGCATTCTGTTCTTGAAGAAATGTTGCGGCAGAACTAAGACACTTTCGCCCCTGTGCGTGACTCTGCTCACCAGGATCCCTTTGGACACCGAACTGTGATGAAAATGGGCGAGGAACCACAACGTCCATCATCAAACGGAGCGCCATCCGTTGACCACTTGCTTCTGTCCCTTCTCCACAATCACGATCCCGGACGAGTGTGTTCTCGAGGTGTCAGCGTGCGGCAAATGCCGCGGAAGAAAGAGAAATGGCTTCCCCGATTGTGGCGTCAAGATGGCCGCGAACCGCAGAGGCGCCGCGACCCAGGCGCGTTTCGCTGGCCGCGCGCTTCTTCGCAATGGCAAGCAGCTCTTCGCTCGGCGTCGTCTTCAACAACTCTTCTGCGCGAAGAAAACAAGCGTACACGAGCCGTTCGGACTGGCCTTGCCTGCGAAGGAATTCGCCGTAGTTCACCCAGTCGCTTGCGGCGCCGCGGGGATCGGCGCGAGCGTCCTCCACGGCGAGCGCACGTTGAAACGATCGTGCCGCTTCGGCGGAGTCACCCTGCTTTTCTTGCAGCTCCGCGAGGTGCACGAGCGTCAGGCTCTCCATCGCTTTGTCGCCGGACTTTTCGGCGAAGCCGATGGCGGCGTGATATCCCTTCAGGGCCTCATCCGGGCGATGCGCTTCGGCGTCCGCATCCGCCACTTTCACGAGCGCCGCGAGCACCTCGCCGGTTTCGCCCCGGTGCTCTGCGGGATGCGCTGCGACAATTTCCAAATATGCGTGATAGTGCCGCGCCGCTGCTTGCGCCTCTCCGCGCGCATCGAGCGCTTGCGCCAGATACAGTTGCCCCTTGGACTGCGCCGCATCAATCTCGATCGCCTTCTGCCATGCGTCCACGGCTTCCTCGCGGTGGCCGAGCTGTGCGGCAAGCAGCCCGTAATTCACCTGCGAATTCGCGTCGCGCGGAAATTTCTTGGCCAATTCGCGGTACAGCGCGTAGGCTTCGGTGTCGCGCTTGTGTTCGATCAGCATGCGGCCGAGAGTCTGCTGCATGGGCAGGTTTTCCGGCCGTAGCGCCACCGCCGCGCGCAACGCGGCGATGGCTGCGTCGGAATTCCCGGTCCTCGCTTCGGCCTGCGCGATCCGTGCTCGAATCGAGCTGTCGTAAGGATTCAGACTTGCCGCACGCTCCAGCGACGCAATCCGGCCGTCGTCATGGGCCCAATAGTAGTGCGCCTGGTCGAGAGCCGCCCAGCCAAATAGCAAAACTACCGCGCCGATGCGCAATACGCGAGCCGCGGCCGACTTTTCCCCCAACCATCGCGTCGCCGCCAGCAAACCACCTCCCGTTTCAGCGGTCGTATTCGCCGTCTTGTCGCGTGTGTCCAGGAGGAGCGCGGCGATCCGCGAATCGCGCAGCTTCCAGAGCGCCCCATCCAGAATGAAATGGTGAATGTTTACGAGCGCCGTGAACGTTAGGAAGCTCGCGGCAAAATCGGTGTGAAAAACGCGGCTGACGATCCACGGACCAGGAATAAAGAGAGCGATTCCTCCCGCGAAGAGCGTGACGAAATACCGCGACATCTTCCACGAGGCGTCTCCCGCGGCGCGCGCCTCCCGCCGCTGGTAGTAGCTGGTGATCCAGAGATACTGCGTCGAATGCAGCACCGCGAGGATTCCGCTGCTGTAGCGCGTCTGCGGGACTTCGCGGCTAGTGGCAATTTCGATCGCAGCGGGGAGGAGGAACCACAGAAATTGCGTCATCGTCAGAGTGAGCGGCGTCAGAATCGCCTTCACGCTGTTCCGCCGCGCCAGCGAGAAGAGCGCCCATCCACTGCTCCCAAGAAAAAACAGGCCCAACGCTGCCCGCGCCGGCAACGTGAACCTCGCTGGCAGTTCCAGCGAAAGAATCAGCGGGTCGTTCGACGGCCCGGTGTGAAAGCTGAGCATCAAAAGTAGAAATGAAGCGGCGAATGCAAGTTGCAGCCCGCGGCGCTCCGCCGGCGTGGGCGAGAGGCCCGCGCGGCGCGCAAACATCATCGCTAGGCCGAAGTTTTGCCCGGTGTAGTGCCACGGGCTCCAGCAGATGTACAGCGTGAAGATCCACGGCAGCAGGTTTGCGGAGACGTGCGCCAGTACACCCGCAAGCGCCAGCAGAAGCGCGACATGGAGCGTGAAGATCCGGTACTTCACGAAATCTTCGCGCGTGTGGTAGGCGCGATAGACCGTGGCCATGAAGTGCGGATAGTTGAAGAGCAGCGCAAGGAAGTAGAATGCGAACGACCAGCCGGCGGCGTGCGAGCTCGATGCGAATGTAGCCAGCAGGAGCAGCGGCGCCGACCACGCTCCGCAACCGACGAGCAAATCCAGCCAGGGCCGGAAAATCCACGGGGATGGACGTGCTCCAAATTCCCCGGAGCTGCCTGTGCCGGAAACGTCCGGCAGTGTTTGTGTCGCGCTCATGTTTTCAGAAGAGGGAGAATCCCGTGATCCATCGAATGAAGAATAACGCGCGGGTCAACGCGCGGACGTTGCGCTCCGTCCTGCGAATGCGGAATTGGTAACCCGCTGGCCCATTAGAAAGAAAGCAGGCGCATCGCCGCGCCCGCTAGCGCGCCGCCTAGCAGCGGACCGATGACCGGAATCGGCGCGTAGCCCCAGTCCGAGCCGCCCTTTCCGGCAATCGGAAGAATCGCATGCGCAATCCGCGGGCCCAGATCGCGCGCGGGATTGATCGCGTAGCCCGTCGGGCCGCCGAGCGAAAGACCAATCCCCCAGACGAGGCTGCCGACAAGATACGCGCCAAGCCCCGCCGCCGGGCCTGCCCCCGACACCGCCCTGGAGAAGATCGCGCCGACCACAAACACCAGCACAAACGTGGCGATGATTTCGCTGAGGAGGTTTGGGAAAAAGCTTCGAATCGCCGGCGCATTGCAGAAGCATCCTAGCTTGGCCGCGGCGTCCGGCGTCTCCTTCCAGTGAGGAAGGTAGTGCAGCCAAACCAGCATTGCGCCGGCAATCCCGCCGAGCATCTGCGCCACAAAGTACGGCGCGAACTTCGAATAATCGCCCGCGCGCACCGCGAAGCCCAGCGTGACAGCCGGATTTAGGTGCGCATCGTGGCTTCCGCAGGCGATCGCGGTGAAAACGCCGGCCATCACCGCCATCGCCCATCCGGTCGTAATCACCATCCACCCGGATCCTTCGGACTTCGAGCGCTTCAAGACCACGCCCGCAACCACCCCGTCGCCGAGCAACACCAGGATCATCGTGCCGAAAAATTCGCCCACGAGAGGCCATGTCATGGAGCCGTCCCTCCCAAAATCGATTCTGCGCCGGGCTTCTATTCGACCCAATCAAACGAACGCGTGACCGCTTTCTTCCACTGGCGGTACATCTCTTCGCGCCGGTCTTGCGCAAGGTGCGGTTTCCAGGTGTGCTCCACCGCCCAGTTCGCGCGCAGCTCCTCGGTGCTCTCGAAAAACTTCACCGCCAGCCCCGCGGCGTAAGCGGCGCCGAGCGCCGTCGTCTCCTGGATCACCGGCCGCACAACCTCGCGATTCAGAATATCCGCCTGAAATTGCATCAGGAGGTCGTTCCGCACCATGCCGCCGTCCACGCGCAGCGAATCAAGCGCGATGTGCGCGTCCTTTTCCATCGCCTCGACGACCTCGCGCGTCTGAAACGCAGTGGCCTCGAGCACTGCGCGCGCCACGTGCCCCTTGTTCGCATAGCGCGTCAGCCCCGCAATCACGCCGCGCGCGTTGTCTTTCCAGTAGGGCGCGTAAAGCCCGGAAAACGCCGGCACGAAATAAACTCCGCCATTGTCGTTCACCGTGCGCGCGAGCGGTTCGATGTCGCTGCTCTTCTCAATGATTCCGAGGTTGTCGCGCAGCCACTGGACCAGCGCGCCCGTAATCGCCACGCTGCCTTCGAGGGCGTACCGCGTCTTTTCTTTGCCGAACTTGTACGCCACCGTCGTCAGCAGGCCGAACTTCGACGGGACGATCCGCTCGCCTGTGTTCATCAGCAGGAAGCAACCCGTGCCGTAGGTATTCTTCACTTCACCCGGGTGAAAACAAGTCTGGCCCACGAGCGCCGCCTGCTGGTCGCCAAGATCTCCCGCAACCGGGACGCCGGCAATGGCCTCGAGTGCCGCTGTGCCGTACACTTCGCTGCTCGAGCGAATCTTTGGGAGCATCGCGCGGGGAATCTCGAACGCGGAGAGAATTTCGCCGTCCCAGTCGAGCGTCTCGAGATTCATGAGCTGCGTGCGGCTCGCGTTCGTCGCGTCGGTGACGTGGACGCCACTCGCCGGGCCTCCGGTGATATTCCAAATTAGAAAGGTGTCCACATTTCCAAAAAGAATGTCGCCGGCTTCCGCCATCTCCCGCGCGCCGGGCACGTTCTGGAGAATCCACCTCAACTTCAGCCCGCTGAAGTAGGTGCTGAGCGGCAGGCCGGTCTTCGCGCGAAATCGGTCCGGCCCGCCTGCGCTCGCGAAACGCGTCACCTCGACGGCCACGCGCATGTCCTGCCATACGATGGCGGGATAAACCGGCCGCCCGGTCTTGCGCTCCCAGACGATCGCTGTTTCGCGCTGATTTGTGATGCCGATGGCCGCGAGATCGCCGGGCCGCAATCCGCGCTGCGCGAGCGCCTCCTCGACCACTTCTTGCGTACGGCGCCAGATCTCGAGCGGATCGTGTTCCACCCATCCCGGCTTCGGAAAAATTTGTTGATGCTCCCTTTGCGCCGCGGCGACGACGCGAGCCGACTTGTCGAACACCATAAAGCGCGTGCTCGTCGTCCCCTGATCAATCGCTCCGACATATTTCTCCATCGCTTTCCAGGTCTTTCCGCCGTATCAGGCCGCCAAAGTCGCGCCGCTTGGTGCCTATGGTATACGCGAAGCCGCCGCCGGCGGCATCCGCATTTCCATTTCTTTGGGATGCCCCTTGCCGCTCTCTTTCCCTCGGGCTACACTACCGCGCAGCCCTGAGCCGCTTGCATTCGGGCATGAAACTGGTGTATTGAATCGTTTTAATATGATATCCAGCTTCTGCCTCGCGATGCGCCGGCCTCTGCAGAAGGAGACTTCCGTGTCTATTCGCCATCGTGGGCTGCATCCCCATGAAACTCAACTCGCGTTTTCTCGTCTGTCTTGCGGTGCGCTCTTCGCGCTCGCGCTTCTCCTCTCCACTTTTTCCCGCGCTCAGGAACCCGTCTCCGGCCTCACCACCTTTGCCGGCGTGCGCACGTTTGTCGGTGCGCCCTACGTGCCGCATTGCGACGATCTTCAAGCCGACATTGCCATTCTCGGTGTTCCCTTCGACGAAGGCACCTGGGGCTGGCCGGGCGAGCGCTATGGCCCTCGCGATATTCGCGAGGGCTCGCAAGATTACAAGCAGCACGATCTCCACGATGGCTTCTACTATCTCGATCGCGGCCTCTATGTCTTGAAGGGGAAGCGCTGGGCGGATTGTGGCGACGTGGAAGTTTCGCCCACGGTTCCCGCCGCGACCAACGACCGCGTCACCGAAGCGGTCAAGCACATCCGCGCGCAGAAAGCATTCCCCGTGGTCATCGGCGGCGACCACAGCATCACGTTCCCCGTCGTTCGCGCGCTCGGCGATGTTCCGTCGCTGATGATCGTTCACTTCGATGCGCACCTCGACACTTGGACGAGCGCGCCGGGAAACATCGATCATTCTTCGCCCATTCGGCGCTCCGCCGCTCTCCCCAACGTGAAGAAAATCGTCCAGATCGGCATGCGTGGCCTCGCCAACGATACCGAAGCGAGCGAAAACGCGCGCAAGCTCGGCACCCAGATCATCACCGCGGAAGCGATTCGGCGGAAGGGTCTCGAGTGGGTCATCGCGCAAATTCCGAAGGCTGACGCGATCTACATCACGCTGGACGTGGATGTGATGGACCCGAGCATCACGCCCGGCACCGGCACCTACGAGCCGGGCGGTCTTCGCTTCGAGGAAGTGGACGAGTTGCTCATAGCGCTGCCGTCCAAGGGCAAAATAGTTGGATTCGACGTTGTCGAGGTGAATCCGCTCCGCGATCCAAGCGGCCGCACCGGCCAGACCGCGGCGCGGCTGATCCT
>JBGOWC010000345.1:0-2817 GCA_041478415.1 Terriglobia bacterium | reverse complement strand
GTGCGCCACATCGAAGTCCCGGATGCGTTCGCGGCAGAAACGCGCCACCGAGGGATTCCAGGTGACGGTTCGGTAGCGAAGACGAGTCGGAAGATACACGGCCTCGACGCCGTCCTTGGATCGGCGAAGACCCCAGGGGCAAGGCTCGATCGGCGCAAAGTCGTTGCGGCCGGCGATACCCCAGTCCGCAGTCAGCACGGTGACGTGATGCCCGCGCCGCGCCAGCCCCTCGGCCAGCGCTCGCACTTTCACGGGCGGCCCGCCATGCTCGAGGAACGGCGCGTAGGTTTCCGTGACCTTTAAAATTCGCATAGTTCGCGCAGGATTTTTTTCAGCGCCTTGGCGAACGCGGGAAAACGAAAATCGCGCTCGACCCGGGCGCGGCCGCGCTCGCCCATCTCCCGCGCATGCGCTGGATCGCTCAGGAGCGTGTCGAGAGCGGTTGCAAGCTGCGCGACGTCGCCGTGCTGGACGAGATAGCCGGTGACGCCGTCCCGGATGACTTCGGGAGCGCCGCCGTGCGCGCCGCCGATCACCGGCTTGCCGCTGGCCATCGCTTCGAGATAAACGAGGCCAAACCCTTCGGCCTTGCTCGGCAGCGCGAAAATTTCGCACGCCGCGTAGCATGCCACGATTTCACCCGGTGTGAGCCCGCTCAAGAAATGCACGTGCCGGCGCAGGCCGCGCTCCGCCGCGAGATGTTCCAGCCAGGGGCGGTCGTCGCCTTCGCCGATGGCGAGGATTTGCAGGTCCGGCCAGCGCGTCAGGAGACGCGGCAGCGCGGAGATCAGATGGTCCACGCCCTTGTAACGCTCGCCGGCGAGCCAGCGTCCCACGGATAGAATCACCCGCCCCCCCGGATAACCGAGCGGAAGCGTGGTCAGCGGCGCGGCGGTAAGCAGCGCCTCAAACTGCGGGTCCAATGCCCAGGGAAGGACGCGGATGCGGTCGCGCGGCACCTGCTGTTGCGCGGCGACGTGGTCGGCGGTGTCGTGGCTCGGCGCCAGCACAACATTCGCGCGGCGCAGCGCCCGCCTCCGCAGACCGGACATCGGTTCCCACACTTCCACGCCGTGCGTACAGACAATCGTCTTGAGCCGTGGAGCGAGAAAGCGCATCGCCTGCGCTACGGGAGCGAGATGCGGATGCGCCGCCAGGACGAGCCTCGCGCCGCGCCGTGCCGCCCGCAGCGCCCCCGTGACGAGCCGCGTCTTGCCCTGCTCGCAGCCGGTGAAGACAAACTCGCGCCCACCGAGTGTCATGCGGTGAAGCTCCGGCGTATCGTTCAGGCTGAGGATGCGGCAATCCAGGCCGCGGCCCGAGGCAAATTCGCTGAGCACCGCCGCCAGGTGGCGGCCGGCGCGCTGCACGCCTCCGGGCGCATCCAGTTCGGGGAAGAGACCGACCAGCACGCGCCGAGTCTGCCAAGCGCCGCGCCGGAACGCAAGGAAAGGATGCGGTTTTCAAGGGCCCTGCGATTCAGTCGTTTTGTCCCTGATGTGCGCCGATGTTAGTATCACCGTCAATTCACAGAGAATGATGCACGCATCTTCCCTTTGCTCGCGCACTGCGGCAGCTGCCTTTCTCCTGGCGGCGACGGGATTGTTTTCCTTCGCTGTCAATCAGGAGTCTCTGCCCCGCGAGCGGCTCCACGGCGTCCTCTCTCACGCGCGGCTCTCCCCGCCGCTTCGCGGACCGGCGCGACAGGTCCGCTTCAGCCCGGACGGCACGCTCGTTCTCATTCAGAATGAATCGGGGGTTCTCGTGCTGTCGCGCGAGCCGATCGCGTTTCGTCTCTACGTGGGGGCGCGAGACGTTCTTCCGGCTCGCTTCACCGCCGATTCGAAAACGCTGGTCATCGCCTCGCATTTCCTCCAGGTGGAGCGGTGGGATGTACTCTCGGGCAAAGAATCACAAGAGAAAAAGTTGGACGCGCCCGACGGCTGCCTTACCGCGGAGCTCTCGGCGGACGGCGAACTGGCCGCGTGCCACGACCCGGAATTCAAGCTGCGCCTCTTTCGAACGGCAACCGGAGAGCAGCTTTTCTCCGAACGGCTGGGGCCAAAGGAAATTGACACGCCGATCATGTGGCCGCGCGCGACCGGATCGGCGTTCGCCGAGCCGGTGGGCTTCGGCTATTCCAAAACATTCCAGCCTCTGGTCGGCCGGGCGGAATTTGGTGTTTCGCTCGCGTTTTCTCCCGACGGACATTACCTCGTGGGCGAAGATTCCAGGGGGGAAGCGCTGGCCGTGGATACGACATCTGGAAAAAGGATCAATGTTCCGGGCTCCGCAAAGAGACGGACGGGAGGAACACTCTGCTTCGCGGGCACGGACCGCCTTGCAATCCTTGACGGGGACAACCCGGAAGACTCGAAACTCATTTCCTTTCCAGCGGGCGAGAGCCTGTCGCGATTGCCGATCGCCGGCCCCCGCGCGGTGCTGGCCAGCAATCCCCGCTATCTAATCGTTCACACGCCGGGGCAACGCGGGGCGGCGATTCTGGACCTGAATACAAGAATGGTCACAAACATCGCCTCCTCCGGGGATGCGGACATCAGGGATGAGCTATCCGCAAGCGTATCGGAAGAAGGAGAGCTTGTGTTTTCGCGTCTCGACCAGCGCGAAGTTTCGACGCGCTTTCCTCTCCCACTCGACCCGCTTCCGCCGCTCCGCTCGGCAAGCGTGTCGCCGAGCCTCGAAGGCCTCGAGATTGCCCTGCGCGGGGCCAGCGCTGTGTTTCGCGCTGCCTCCGGGCAACTCGTCACCCGGGACATCGACCCTGCAGGCTCCTGGTGGAGCGATGACGGCACAGCC
>JBGOWC010000170.1:0-5175 GCA_041478415.1 Terriglobia bacterium | reverse complement strand
CTGCCGGAGTCGGCGCCGCTCCTGCATTTTGCCCGGCGGCAGGATGTTTTGATCTGGCCGCCGCAGGCATTGGACTAATCGGCGCGCCATCCCAGTCTGCCGCGGCGAAGAGCGCTGGCCGGCTAGCTTACCACTTGTGAAAAACGAAGAAGACCACTCCCATGGGTCTCTGTGGCGCTTTCATCGTGGTGGCATGCTTTGATGTCTGATTCCACACATTCCATGGGTGTTTTCTTCTCTTGCATGCTGATTCCGCCGCTATCCTTATCCGCGGAGTGAACAGTCAAGCTTTCCGCAATTTTTCAAGAGGGTGGGTGAAACGTGAAGGATTCCGCCCGGAGCTTCTGTCGAATCGGTTGCGCCCAAGTCATGATTCTCGCGCTGGTCTTCTCCGGCATTGTCTATGGGCAGACCGCGATCACGTTGGTGGCGACGGGCTCGAGTCTGCCCGAACCGCTCTATGTCGCGTGGAACGACGAGTACCACAAGCAGCACGCCGAAGTGCAGCTCCGCTATTTGCCGGAAGGCACGGGAGAAAGCGTCAAACGCATCCTCGCGGGAATCGGCGACCTTGGCGGGGGTGACGCACCCATTCCCGAAAAACAGTTGAAAGAGGCGGCACGGCCGATTGTCGAGCTCCCCACCGTGCTTATCGGTATGGCCGTTGTCTATCACCTGCCAGGCATGCCGGGAGGCCTGCGCCTGTCGAGTTCCACCCTCGCGAACATTTTCCTCGGAAAAATTACAACGTGGAATGATCCGGGAATTGTGAAGCTCAATCCGGATCTTAAGCTCGCGGAACTGCCCATCAAGGTCGTCCATCGCACCGACGGAAAAGGCTCGAACTACATTTTCTCAGACTATCTTTCAAAGGTAAGCGCTGAGTTTCAATCCAAAGCCGGGCGCGGCGTCTCGCCGAAATGGCCCGTGGGCCAAGGCGCGGGGCGCACGCAGGACATGCTCGACAAAGTCCGCAACACGGTCGGCGCCATCGGCTACACCGAACTCAACTGGGCCATCAAAGCCAGCCTGCCGATAGCGCGCATACGCAATGCCGCCGGCGAATTCGTCAAGCCGAGCACAAAATCCATCAGCGAAGCGGCGAATGCGCTCGAAACCAAAATGACGGATGATTTTCGCGTCTCCTTGACCAATGCGCCCGGCAAGGAGAGCTATCCGATCGCCAGCTTCACGTGGCTCTACGTGCCCGCAACAGCCAAGGACGCCCAACGCGGCCGCGCCGTCGCGGACTATCTCGCCTGGGTCTACACCAACGGACAGGATATGGCTCGCGCGCAAGGATACGCACCCCTGCCCACCTCTGTGCTGGCGAAAGTGCGCGCCAAAGCGGCAACCATTCGCTGATCGGATTCCGGCGAATTAAACGTTGATGGAGATGGTGACGTCCGGCTTGATCGCCGGCGGAGGGGGCATCTTCGCGCGATCCACCGGGCGGTAGAGCGTGTCGCGCTCGACCGGCACGCGGCCGGCGGCGCGGATAAGGCGCTCGAGCTCGGCGCGCGGCGTGAACTCCGCGGTTTTTGCGCCGGCATCATGATAGATTTTTTCTTCAACCACGGTGCCGTCAAGGTCGTTGGCGCCGAAGCGCAGGGCGATCTGCGCGATGCTCGGCGTCAGCATGATCCAGTAAGCCTTGATGTGATCGAAATTGTCGAGCAAGAGCCGCGATATGGCGATGTTCTTCAAGTCGGCGTAGCCCGTCGTCGAGGGCAGATGGGCGAGCGCCGTGTTCGCCGGATGAAATGCCAGCGGGATGAAGGCGACGAAGCCGTGCGTCTCGTCCTGCAGCTCGCGCAATTTCAGGAGATGGTCCACGCGCTCTTCTTCGGTTTCCACGTGGCCGTAGAGCATCGTGGCGTTCGACGGCAGGCCCATCTCGTGCGCCGTCCGCGCGATGGAGAGCCACATCTGCCCGCTCACCTTGTGGTCGCAGATGACCTTGCGCACGCGCGGGTGAAAAATCTCCGCGCCGCCGCCGGGCAAGGAATCGACACCGGCATTTTTCATCGCGGACAGTGTGTCGTGAATCGAAAGCTTTGCAATCCGCGAGAAGTAGCCGACTTCGACCATGGTGAACGCCTTCAGATGGACGCTGGGGCAGCGCTTCTTCAGTCCGCGCATCAAATCCAGGAAATAATCGAACGGCAGGTCGGGATGCAGGCCGCCGACGATATGAAACTCCGTCGCGCCCTCGCGCAAGCCTTGCTCGGCGCGATGATAGATCTCTTCGAGCGCGAACGTGTAGGCGCCGGGCGCATCCGGATCGCGGCCGAAGGCGCACAGCTTGCAGTGAGCGACGCACACGTTTGTCGGATTGATGTGCCGGTTGACGTTGAAGTAGCAGATGTTGCCGTGGCGCTTCTCGCGCACGAAATTCGCGAGCCAGCCGGTCGCCAATAGATCCGGCGAGCGATAGAGAGCAATGCCATCGTCGAAAGAAAGGCGTTCGCTGCCGAGGACCCTTGCGGCGGCAGGCTTCAACCGCGCGTCGGTGATTGTCAGTTCGCTCATTTCAGAACTTCCGCACCCTTCAAACGCGCCAAACGGCCACTGCCACGCCCCAAAACAGCAGGAACAACAAACTAATATAGCCGTTCACGGTGAAAAACGCAGCGTCAAGCTTGCTGAGGTCATCCGCTCTTACAAGTGAATGTTCGTAGCCGAGGAGGGAAGCTACGACCGCGATGCCTGCCCATGCGGGCCACGGGAGCGCAAAGCTTGCGGCCAGCCACCCAAGGAGAACGACCACCAAAATGTGCATGACACGAGAGATGACCAGCGCCCGGGCAATTCCGAAGCGCTTCGGGATGGAGTAGAGGCCGGTGCGGCGGTCGAACTCGACGTCCTGGCACGCATAGAGCACGTCAAAGCCCCCGACCCAGAGTGTGACGGCGGCGGAGAGGATCAGGATGCGCAGGTCGAGCGAGCCGGTGACGGCGATCCACGCGGCCGCGGGAGAAATGCCCAGCGAGAAGCCGAGGACGAGGTGCGACCAGCTCGTGAACCGCTTCGTATAGGAATAGACAAGCAGAATCGCCAGTGCGACGGGGGCCAGCTTCAATGCCAGCGCATTCAACTGCCACGCGGCGATCGCAAAAACGGCAGCGGCGAGGAGAGTGAATCCCCAGGCGAAGGGTATCGAGAGCGCGCCGGTCGCGAGGGCCCGCTGCTGCGTGCGCGGATTTTCGCGGTCGTAGCGCAGGTCGGCGATGCGATTCACGGTCATCGCCGCGGACCGCGCTGCGATCATGGCGACGATGATCCAGATGATTTGCCGCAAGGTCGGCCAGGTGCGCATTGTCGCGCGCGCCGCGAGCAGCGCCCCCGTGAGCGCAAACGGCAGGGCGAACACGGAGTGCTCGAATTTGATCATTTCGAGCACCGTGCGGATGCGATTTGGCTGTACGCTCACGCTTCCTGCGCCTTGCCGCGCCTCTCGCCCTTCCACTTGAACATCTTTTCTTGTGGCAGCCCGATTTGTGTAAGCACCCGGCAGATGTATTGCGTCAGGAGATCGTCAATGGTTTTCGGCTGATGGTAGTAGGAAGGAATCGCCGGCATGATGACCGCGCCGGCCTGCTGCGCGCGCAACATGTTTTCCAGGTGAATCCGGCTGAACGGCGTGTCGCGCACGCAGAGAACGAGTTTGCGGTTTTCTTTGAGCATCACGTCCGCGGCGCGCGCGACGAGGTCGTCGCTCGTGCCATTCGCGATCGCCGCCAGCGTCCCCATCGAGCAGGGAATCACGAGCATCGCGTCCACGGCGTAGCTGCCGGAAGCGATCGAAGCACCGACGTCCTGATTGGGCAGCACCTCGATTTTCGCGGCAGGCCGCCCCAACAGCCGGTTCGGCAGCTCCTGCAGGTTGCCCGACGTGATGCCGAGCTCCGTCGCGAAAAGCCGCTGGCCCGTCTCCGTGACGACCAAATGCACGCGCGCAACACGCGCATCTTCTTCCAGCAAGGCCAGCGCCTTTTGGGCGAGGATGGCGCCGCTCGCTCCGGTGACACCCACCGTGATGATTTGTCCCGAGGAATTCGGCATAACTTTGCGCGGAGAAGTTCAGTCTCGCAGCCGCCCCCGGCCAAGTCAAGCGACGGCGCCGCAGCGCGACAATGATAGAATTCGCTGCGGCCAAACGTCATGGATCAACGCGAACTATCGAAACTTCTGGAATCTGTCCGCGCGGGAGCGCTCTCTCCAGCAAAAGCGATTGACCGCTTGAAGCATATGCCGTTTGAAGATCTAGGCTTTGCCAAGGTGGATCATCACCGCGCGCTGCGCCAGGGATTCGCCGAAGTGATTCTCGGCAAAGGCAAGACGCCCGCGCAAGTAGCGGAGATTGTCCGGGCGATGCTGCGCGCGAAGAATGGGCGGAGCAATGTTCTCGTGACGCGCGCGGACAAGAAAATGTTTGCGGCAGTGAAGCGCGTGAGCCGGGCAGCGAAATTCCATGCGCTTTCGGGCGTAATCACCATCGAGCGCAGCCGTACGATCACGGGGAATGGAACGATTCTCGTGGTCTCGGCCGGCACCAGCGACATTCCCGTCGCCGAAGAAGCCGCGGTGACGGCGCGAATGATGGGAAACCGGGTCGAGCATCTCTACGACGTGGGAGTGGCCGGAATACACCGCTTGCTCGAGCACCGGGGAAAGCTGGCGGAAGCCCGCGTGATTATCTGCGTTGCGGGGATGGAAGGCGCGCTGCCGAGTGTCGTCGGCGGATTGATTGCGGTTCCCGTGATCGCCGTGCCCACCAGCACGGGTTACGGCGCTAGCTTCGGCGGCGTCGCCGCGCTGCTCGGCATGCTCAATAGCTGTGCGTCGAATGTTACGGTCGTAAATATTGACAACGGCTTCGGCGCGGCTTGCGTCGCCTCCTGCATCAACCGGCTGTAGCGGCTGGCTTCAGCCGGCCGCCTGCGGCTTCAAGAGCACCTTCATCACTCCGGGCTTTTGCGCGAACGCCATAGCTGCAGCCGCTTCCTCGAGCGGAAAAACGCGCGAAGTAAGCGGCGCCGGGTCCACCCGGCGGGAACGCAGGAGAGCCAGCGCCATCGCAAACGGCCCGCAGCGCGAACCGACCACGTTGATCTCTTTGACGACGATCGGCCACGTCTCAACAGGTGCGGCGCCGTGAAACGTGCTTTTCAG
>JBGOWC010000161.1:0-5455 GCA_041478415.1 Terriglobia bacterium | reverse complement strand
GACGTATGCAGTGAGCGACGTGCCGCCCGGAAAGGAATCGGCGATCTCCTCGGGGCCGACAATTCCGGACCCGACGACGCGCGAGGAGGCGGAGCAGGTCTTGTCCAAATACGGTTTGCGAGAAAAATTGCCGGCGAAGATTCGCCGCTGGCTCGAGAGAAACGGAATGCCGGAAACGCCCAAGCACGGCGATGCGATCTTCGAACGCTCCCATTTCTGCCTGTTGCTCGGGATGCGCGACCTTATTCATCCAGCGCACCACGCAGCGGAGATGGCGGGCTGCATTTCGCACTGCGACAATTCGACCGACGACTGGTCGCTGCGCGATGCGGCGGACTATCTGCTCGGGCAACTGGAGACGTTGCGGGCGGCGCATCCGGGGAAGCGCGTGGCGCTGATCGCCGACGGTGAAGTGAGCTCGCCGGTGACGGGGAATGGCGTTGGCGGGCGCAATTCGGCGTTTGTGCTGGCATGCGTGGAGAAGATTGCAGGACGTCCGATCGCGGTATTGAGCGCGGGAACCGACGGAGTGGACGGAAACAGCCCCGCGGCGGGCGCGGTGGCGGATGGCGAGACGCTGGCGCGGGCGCGCGCGGCTGGACTGGACCCGGCAGACACGTTTCACCGCAGCGACGCTTACACTTTTTTCTCGCAGCTCGGAGATGCCATCGTCACCGGCCCGACGGGCAATAATCTTCGCGATTTGCGGATTTTTCTTTCAGGACCCTGAGCGGGCCTCATCACCGAGCGGATCAAGCCTGCTATTTCTTCGGCGGGGGAAGGCGCGACTCGATGTTCTTCAGGCGCTCGTTCATCTCCTGAAGAGCGCGTTCCATTTTTTCGAGCCGCTCCAGCACGGCCTTCTGATCGCCTGCCGCGGATTCTTTTTTCTCGCCGTCTTCCTTGGCAGGCTCCTTGTCCTTGCCCGACTTCTTCAGGCGATCGATTTGCGCCTGGATGTACGGCGCGAAGGCGATGCTGAGGTCGTCGGTTTTCAGCATGGCCTCGAGCGCGGGGATGGCTTCGGCGTCGCCGCGATCGCCGAGCGCGAAGACGGCGGCCAAACGGATGTGGAAATGCGGCTCGTTCAAGTAGCTCGCGATCGTGCGCGTTGTCTCGTGGTTGGCCTTCTGCAAGCGCGCGAGGCTGGAAATTGCGGCGGCGCGCGATTGCATCGGTTTGCCCGGAGCGGACCAATCCAGAAGCAGCGGCGCGGCCTTGTCGTCCCCGAGCGGCCCGAAGGCGCGCAACGCGGCGTTGCGGATGAAATCGTCGGGCGACTCGGAAGCGACCGCGGTGTCGAGCGCCGCGTAGGCGTTAGTGGTCTTCAGCTGGCCCAGCCCCTGCAGCGCGGCGGCGCGTGCGCGGTACGATTTGTCTTCGCGTGCGACGCTTTCAAGACGAGCGGCAGCCTCCGAATTGTCTTTGATCTTGGCTAGCGCGTTGACGACGCGGTTACGAACCCAAGGTTCCTCGATCTTGTCGAGCGCACTCAGAAGCTGCTTTGCGGCAGTTGGACTGCCCAGATCGCCGAGCGCTTCCGCGGCCACTGCGCGGACACCCCATGCCCGGTCCGTTCGCAGCGCATCGCCAAGCGACGCAACCGCTGATTCGTCATTCTTGGTTTTTCCGAGAGCGACCGCAGCATCCGCGCGATCCGCGAGCTCCGGCCCGTTTTTCAACTGGTAGATCCACTCCTTCGCGTCCTTGTGGAAGTCGGCGGTCTTCAAGATTTTTCCGCCCTTGTCGAAGAGGACCTGGAGCGGGGGACCGTCCACGGGGAAGGAGAACGTTTCGTCCTCTTTCCCGACGGTGATGGAGGAACTCTTCACGCCGGTGGCGGTCGCGATTTCGACGTCCACCGGAACGCGGAAGATGCCGACGCGGCCTTCCACCTTCTGCGTTTGCTTGACCTCGAGCTTCACTTCTTTCCTGGCTTCGTCGTAGGTATAACGCAGATCGAATTGCGGCGCGCCCGCTCCGTAAATCCACTGTCCCAGGAACTTGTCAATGTTGATCGCGGTGGCTTCTTCAACCGCTTTTGCGAGGTCGGCGGTGACCACGTTTTTCCCGCGGTTCACTTCGAGGTAGTGTCTCAGCCCGCGATAGAAGGCTTCATCGCCCAGTTGTTGATGAAGCATGTACAACACCCAACCACCTTTGCCGTAGGCATTGCCGTCAAACTCGCTCGAGTCGTTGAAATCGTGGCGCACGATCGGCTTGGCGAAAAGGCCGGCCTCGCCGGCCAGTTCCCGCGCCGTTTCCCAGCGCTCGTATTCGGCCTGATCCTTGCCGTAGTGCGCTTCGTTCCAGACGTATTCGAAGTAGGTCGCGAACCCTTCGTTGAGCCAGACGTTGCCCCAGTCCTTGCAGGTGACCAGGTCGCCAAACCACTGATGAGCGAGCTCGTGTGAGATTAGATTGTCTTCCCCATTGAAATACTCCGGGGCCAGCTTCGGGTGCCGAAGGGAAGTGCTTGTGTTCGTGGTGGCGCTGGAGTTCTCCATTCCGCCGGCGACAAAATCGTCCACCATGGCTTGCGCGTACTTCTCCCAGGGATAGTCCACGCCGAGCTTCTTGCTGAAGAGCTCGATCATGGCGGGCGTGCGGCCGTAGTTGACGTGCAGGCGGTCGCCGCGGCCGTGCGGAGCGTAGTAGGTGACCGGCTTATCGCGCCACCACTCTTTGACCTCGTCGAATTCGCCGGCAACGAGAGTGATGAGATACGTCGAGCTGGGGAGCGATTCCAGCCAATGCCAGGTCTTCTGGCCTTTTCCGGCATCGCTGACGCTGACGAGTTTTCCATTCGAGACGGTTACCCATTCCGCCGGGACAGTGACGATCATCTCGGTGGTCAGACGGTCATTCGGGTAGTCGTAGGTGGGGATGTAGTAGCGGGTGTCTTCGGCCTCGCCCTGTGTCCAGATCTGCTTCGGGCGGTTCGGATAATTCTTGTCCGGCAAAATGAAATAGAGGCCTTTCTTCGGCTTGCCGTCGTAGCGGATCTCGACTGTGAATTTCTCGCCGAGCCGCGCGGGCGCGGACAGCGGCACGAAGAGTTTGTCGGCGGTGGTTTCAAATTTGGCGGGCTTCCCGCTGAGGGTCACGCCGTGGATGGAGAGGCCGACGGAATCAAACACCAGGCGCGACGTGCCGCCGTGAAGGATGGAGAGCGAGTGGGTCACAACGCCCTGGATTTTGCGTTCCGCGAGATCGAACTGCAGAACGATCTTGGAATGCTGGAGATCGTAGTCGCGGCTGCGCGCATAAGGCTCATCCGCGCGCGCGAAGAACGCAGCGGAAAGAACGAGCAACAATGCGGCAGCCCCGCGTGGCAGGCTGGCGATGAAGCCCTCGCGGGTGATTCCATTTTGTGTGCGTTGCATTCGGTCTAGCTCCTGTGAATGGTGTGTCCCGCCTGCTCAAGGGCCGCGACGCCGGCTTCCAGATCGCGTTCGGAGACGAGCAGGTAATCCGTGTCATGCGTCGAGATCGCAAAAATACTGACGCCTGCCTCGGCAAGCGGCGCGGCGAGCGACGCCAGGACGCCGGTCAGGGAAAAATCGAGCGGTCCGTGCACGCGAAAAAGTCTCCGGCCGCGTTCGGCCTGCACCTGCGGGGGCACAGCCTGTTCTTCGCAGACGATGGAGAGCTCGTCCTGCGTGCGCGTGATGGAAACAAACGCGCCCTGCAAGGCCCAGGCAGGGAGCACCGCCAGCGGGGCGAGCCTGCAGATCGCAAATCGTTGCGGCAAGAGGGAAAGCTCCAGTGAGCGTGTCATGCGCAAGTTTTCATTCTACAGGAAGCTTCGTACCAGTCCTCGGGCATGGTTTCCACAAAGCGTTTAGACGGCGGACCCCCTGGATTGGTAACGCAGGATTCCACACGGCCAAAGCGCCGCACGACGGCGGCGACGAAGCCGGGCCGACCGGCGGACGCGGGCAAAAACGGTTTGCGCGGCGCGCTGGCGGGAACTATGATTCCCGCCATCCGTCCGAGTGGAGGCTTCTATGCGGCATGCAATCAGGCTGACCGGGACCCTGCTACTGCTCGCGGTTCTTCCCGCCGGCGCGCAGATCGGCAAAAACGTCCCGATTCGCGCAGGCACGCCCGAAGACCGGGCGCTCGCGGAAATCGGCGCGGCGACCGATCCCGCGGAAAAACTTGCGCTGATCGACAAATTCGCGGCGGAACTGGGCACGGGCGACCTGGCCATCGTCGCCGACGAACAGTACGTCAACTATTACCTCACCGCGAAGAATTACGACAAGGCGTTCGAGTACGGCGAAAAACTCTGGACACTCGATCCGGACAACTTTGCGAACGGCATCAACCTGGTGCGCGGGGCCCAGGAAAAGGGAGATGCGGAGAGACTCTTCACGTACGGAGAGAAGATCGGGGCAATCCTGCACCGCTTCAAGGCGCAACCGGCGCCCGCGGGCAGGGAAGCGAACGATTGGGAGCAAGTGAAGGCGCGAACGGTGGAAGACAACAAAGAAAACATCGCCTACATCGAGCAGTCGCTCTTTGCCGCGGCCTATGGCACGACGAGCCCGGCGGCGCGCGCGGGCTTGCTCGAGCGGTTTGCGAAGGCCTTTCCGGATTCGTCATACGCCGATCAGGGACGCGGCATCGCCGCCGCATCGTTTCAACTGGCGCAAAATTATCCGAAGATGCTGGCGGTTGCGAACAGCCTGCTGGCAAAGGACACGAACAACCTCGGGATGCTCATCCTGCTTGCGGATTATTACAGCGAGAAGGGCGAGCAGCTCGACAAGGCGGAGTCCTACGCGAAGAATGCTCTCGAGGTCTTGCCGGCAGCCAAGAAACCGGAGGGCGCAACAGATGAACAGTGGCAGCAGCAGATCTCTCTGCAGAAGGGCTTGGTGCTGAGCGCGCTCGGCCAAATCAACATCAACCGGAACAACAATGCGCAGGCGCTCGAGAATTTGAAGGCGGCGGGACCGCTCCTGAAGCCGGACGCGGTGACGTATGGCCGAAACCAGTACCGGCTGGGCTTTGCGCTCCTCAATCTGAAGCGAGTCTCTGAGGCGCGAGCGGCTCTGACGGAGGCCGCGGCCATCAACAGTCCGTACAAAGGACTCGCGCAGCAAAAGCTGCAAACGCTTCCGGCAGCTCCGGCGCCCCCAGCGCGAAAAAAGAAGTCCTGATTTTTTCCGGAACGAGCGGAGGAGCTGGAGCATCTAAAGAGCCGGCGTGAATCGCGCCCGGCTTTTGGCCAAATGATGTATGGGAGAGTGCGATGGCGGAGGTTGCGACATTTGGGGCGGGATGCTTCTGGGGAATCGAGGCGGCGTTTCGCCGCGTGCCGGGAGTGACGGATGCCGCGGTGGGCTACGCCGGCGGGCACATGGAAAACCCCACGTACAAGGACGTGTGCAGCAGCGAAACGGGCCACGCCGAGGTGGTGCAGGTGACGTTTGATCCCGCGAAG
>JBGOWC010000252.1:0-3907 GCA_041478415.1 Terriglobia bacterium | reverse complement strand
GTCTTTCGCGGCGCGCTGGCTCACCGCGGCGCCCGAGGCCTGCGCCTCCTGCATCAGCGCCGGCATTTCCACCGCGAACTTCTGTCCCAGCGGAGAGCCGTAGAACTGCAGCAGGCCCTTGATTTCATCGGCTGTGAAATGTTTGTCGTAGATGCGCACCAACTCTTCGGCCATTTCATCGGAATTGAAGCGCGCCTTGTAGCGGGCCATGAATGCTTCGGATAGTTTCTGCGCGCGGTCCTTGTCCGGCATCAGAATCCTGATTTTCTCGCTGTACTGCGCGCCGGATTTGTCCGCGGCGTCGTCAATCAGGTCCCGCGTCCCGACCAATTCGATGAGCGAGCGGATGTCCGCTTCTTTCGCGGGATCCATGGCCGTCGGGTTGCTCTTTGCCACGCCTTGGCTCGCCGTAGCGGGCGTATTTTGCGCCGCGACGTCTTGCGTTCCCTGCTGCACGATTAAGAATGTGCCGACATAAATGATGATCAGTGCAAGGACCGCTTTCATGACCGCCTCCCGGACAACCGCGCGCCTTCCATCACACCAATCTTAAGAGGCGCACGAATGCATTGTGCGGCCCCGCAAGAGCAGTCGTGCCTCGTCGTGTACTGTCCGGGGGTTCAGGCAGTTCGCGCTCGCGGGAGGCGCGTTTCTGCTAGCATGGCGCGCCATGGCGCCGCCACCCATCCCGCTGGAACCGCCGAAGAACCAGGCCGAACACGCGGGCATCCTCGAACGCGAAGCGGGCCTCCATCGCAGCCTCACGCCGCGGCAACTTTCCATGATTGCCATCGGCGGCGCCATCGGCACCGGTCTGTTTCTTGGCAGTGCGATCTCCGTCAAGCTCGCCGGCCCCGCCGTCATTCTCAGCTACTGCGCCGGCGCTCTCATTGCGTTGACGGTGATGTGGGCGCTCGCGGAAATGGCCGTGGCGCATCCCGTGGCCGGCTCGTTCGGCGTCTACGCCGAGATGTACATCCATCCCTGGGCCGGCTTCGTCGTCCGCTACACCTACTGGCTCTGCCAGGTCGTGGCCATCGGCAGTGAAGTTGTGGCCGCCTCCATCTACTGCAAGTTGTTCTATCCTTCGGTGCCCGCGTGGGTCTGGATCGCGGGGTTCTCCGCCGCGCTCGTCTATATCAACGCAAGCAGCGTCGCCAACTTCGGCACAATCGAATACTGGTTCGCGATGATCAAGGTCGTGACCATCACCGTCTTTCTGATTCTTGGCGCCGCGCTGCTTCTCGGCATCGGCTTCCCGCGCATCGGCGCGGCCAACTATTCCGTTCACGGCGGGTTCTTGCCGCATGGCTGGACGGGCATGGGCCTGGGCGTGGCCATGGCGATTTTCAGCTACCTGGGTCTTGAAGTTGTCGCCGTCACTTCCGGCGAAGCGGCGCAGCCGGAGATCGCCGTGCCGCGCGCGATGCGTTGGACTCTATTGCGGCTCGGCATTTTCTATATTGGAGGTCTCGCCATCGTCGTGGGCGTCGTTCCGTGGACGCAAGTGGGCCTCGGCGAGAGTCCGTTCGTTCGCGTTTTCCAAACCGTCGGTATCCCTGCCGCGGCCGGCCTCATGAACTTTGTCGTGCTCACGGCTGCGCTCTCCAGCGTCAACTGCAATCTTTATCTGACCTCGCGGATGATTTTCTCGCTCGCCCGCGGCGGCTACGCTCCCGCGGCCCTCGGAAGACTCAGCCGGCGCGGAACGCCGATCGCCGCGCTGCTCATCTCCAGCGCGGGCATGGTCGCCGCGCTCTTCTTTGACCACTGGTTTCACGCAACTGCTTTCGTCTATATGCTCGGCTCGGCGTTTTTCGGCGGAATTTTCGTCTGGATGATGATCCTGCTGACGCACCTCTTCTTCCGCCGGGCCACCGCGCACGCGCCAAAGCCGCCGCTGCGCCTCGCCCCGCGCGGTCCGTGGAGCTCGCTTTTCGGTCTTGCCGCGCTGACGGCCGTGCTGGTTTCCACCTGGTGGATCCCCGGCCTGCGCATCACCATCAAATCCGGCCTCCCCTGGCTCGCTTTCATTTCGCTGTGCTACCTTGGATGGCGGAGCTACGACCTCCGGAAACGACGCACAGGAGATGGCAGTCATGGATGACCTGCTGAAGTGGCGGCCCGAGTTTCCCATACTCGACCGCACCACCTACCTCATCAGCAATTCTCTGGGCGCCATGCCCCGCGCGGTCTATGACGAGATGCGCGCCTACGCCGACTCCTGGGCGGTACGCGGAGTGCGTGCCTGGGAAGAGGGCTGGTGGGAGATGGCCGTCGGCGTGGGCGACAAGATTGCGCCGCTCATCGGCGCGGGAACGGGCGAAATCTCCCTGCACCAGAACGTCACCATCACCGAAGCCGTCATCAGCTCTTGCTTCGACTTTCGCGGCCCGCGCAACAAGGTCGTGATGACCGACCTCGAGTTTCCTTCCATCCAATATTTTTACAACGAGCAGAGCCGCAACGGCGCGCGCGTCGAAACGCTCCCCAGCCCCGACGGAATCCGCATTGACCTCGACAAATTCCTCGCCGCCATTGACGAGACGACGCTGCTCGTTCCTATTTCACTCGTTCTCTTCCGCAGCTCCTTCATCGTCAACGCCCGCGCCATCATCGAACGCGCACACCAGGTCGGCGCGCACGTCATCCTCGATTGTTTCCAGGCTGCGGGCACAATACCGATTGACGTTCGCGCGCTTGGCGCCGACTTTGCCGTCGGCGGCGTGCTCAAGTGGCTCTGCGGCGGCCCCGGTGTCGGCTATCTCTACGTCCGCGAGGATATCCGCGCCAAGCTTCGCCCGGCGCTCACGGGTTGGCTCGCGCATCGCCGCCCCTTCGGATTTGAAACCGGCGCGATTGACCGGCGCGAGGATTCCTTCCGCTACCTCAACGGCACGCCGCATATCCCTGCGCTCTTCGCCTGCCGTCCGGGTCTCGACATTCTGAACACCATCGGCATCGCCGCGATTCGCGAAAAATCCCAGCGCATGACCGCCCGGCTCGTCGCTGGCGCCAAATCTCACAGTTGGCCCGTCAATACTCCGGACAATCCCGCCGAGCGCGCCGGCACCGTCTCCGTGGATTGCCCGCATGCCGCCGAAGTCTGCCGCGAGCTGATCTCGCGGGAGATTCTCGTGGACTACCGTCCGAAGGCCGGCGTCCGCCTCTCGCCGCATTTCTATAACCGCGAAGAGGAGTGCGACTTCGCCATCGAACAGATCGCGGAGATTCTCGAAACACATGCGTGGGAGCGCCACGCCGTCGCCGCATCGCACGCTTGAAGTCGTGAACCATCCGAATCAGCCCCGGGAAACGCCCCGCGGCCAGCCGAACGCCCCGCGGCCGCTGCCGGCCGGAGAGGAATTTTCCGCCGAGCGCAGGGAGATGATTGAGAAGCAGTTGCGGCGGCGCGGCATCCGCGATGAGCGCGTGCTTGCGGCGATGGATTGCGTTCCACGGCACGCTTTCGTCCCGGAAAAATCGCGCGAGCATGCCTATGAAGATTCGCCGCTGCCGATCGGCGAAGGGCAGACCATTTCGCAGCCGTACATCGTCGCGGCCATGACTTCGGTTTTGCAGCTCAGCGGGTCCGAACGCGTTCTCGAGGTTGGCACCGGCTGCGGCTATCAGGCCGCGGTGCTCGCACTGCTTGCCGCCGAGGTCTATACCATCGAGTCGCGCGCCGAGCTCGCCGGCGCCGCGGCGGAGCGCCTTGCCCGGCTCGGCTATGCCAACGTTCACGTGCACTGCGGCGACGGCACACTTGGCCTCGCGGAGTTTGCTCCTTTCGACGCGATCCTCGTCGCTGCCGCTGCGCCGGCCGTTCCGCAGCCGCTCCTGGCGCAACTTGCGGAAGGCGGCCGAATGATCCTGCCCGTCGGCGACGATGCCAATCAGGAATTGT
>JBGOWC010000001.1:0-29631 GCA_041478415.1 Terriglobia bacterium | reverse complement strand
TGGAACTGCACGCTCGCCACACCCACATTGTCTGAAGCGTTCGCGCCGACTGTGATCGTGCCCGAAACCGTCGAGCCGCCGGCTGGCGAACTGATTGAAACCGTTGGCGGCGTTATGTCTGAAACCGTGTTGTTGACCGTCACCGTAATGCTCGCGCTCGTGGTCGAATTCGCCGCTGCGTCTTTGGCAATTGCGCGCAATGTGTGCGAGCCGTTGCTCGCCGAACTTGTACTCCACGAAACCGAATAGGGCGAAGCCGTGTCCAGGCTGCCGAGGTTCGCGCCGTCCAGTTGGAACTGCACGCTGGCGACGCCAACGTTATCCGACGCGTTCGCGCTGACTGTGATCGAGCTGGAGACGCTCGCACCGGTCGCCGGTGAACTGATCGAGACCGTCGGCGCCGTCGTATCGGCCGTCGTGTTGTTCACGTTGACCGTAACGTTTGCGCTGGTCGCCGAATTGTTCGACGCATCGCGTGCGACGGCCGTCAAAACGTGGCTTCCATTCGAGAGCGTCTTGGTATCGAGCGAGGCGCTGTACGGGCTCGCTGTGTCTTCGCTTCCGATGTTGTTCCCGTCCACCTTGAATTGAACCCCGGCAATACCCACGTTATCGGAAGCGCTTGAAGAAATCGTAATTGTTGCGGAAACCGTCGCACTGTTCGCCGGGGAGGTGATGGAAACGGTCGGTGCGGTCGTGTCCGGCGGAGCCGTGTTGTCAACTTTCACCGAAACCTGTGCGCTCGTCGTCGAATGGCCCGCGGCGTCGCGCGCCACCGCCGTCAGAACGTGGTTTCCGTTCGAGAACGACTTTGTATCTAGATTGCGGGTAAACGGCGCAGCGGTCAGTTCGGCGCCATAGTTTGCGTTGTCCACTTTGATTTGCACGCCTGCCACGGCGACGTCATCGGAAGCGTTGGCCGTAACCGTGACCGTTCCGGTAAGTGTTGCGTTCGCGTTCGGCGACGAAATGCTGACGGTCGGCGCGGTCGCATCCGCGGAGGTCGTGACCGTGAGGTCGCTGCTCACTGCTTCGTTGTTGCTCGCGTCATGCGAGTGGATCCGGACGTGGTAGAGCGTACCGGCCTTCAAGCTCGATGCAGATGCTTGGTGATTCGTCACCATTGTGGAGTCCACAGCCGTGGACGAACCGTAGTTGGTCGCGGTGCCGTATTCGACCTGGGAGGTCGCCGGTAGGTTTGTCGCCCAGGAGACGTTTACCTTTGTCGTTGATTCAGCGCTTGCCGTCGGTGAGGTGATCGCTAGCGCCGGCGGGGGACCGCCGCCCGAGGAGTTGGCTCCGACCAGACCCGCGCAGCCGGACTGCCAGGCAGCCATTCCCGCCAGGAGCAAAACAGAGAGTGAACTGCGGAGATTTCGTCGGTTGGCGTTGCAGTGCCTTCTCGAACGCAAATCCATGTTTTCCCCCAGTAATGACTCCAGCCTGCCCAAGTCCGGAGTCGGGACACGTGGCCCCACGCTGCGACGCTACCGGGAAACGTCATCCGATGTAACTGGACAGAAGAACCAAAAGAGGTCAGTTGTACTATCCGTGGGGTGCAGGAAAGGGCCTGTCCTCAAGGGCAAGGGCACACAGCGCCCTGGGGAAAGAGCGTCTCAAAGGGAGATTTGCCCAGCGAGAATGCAGAAGGTACAGCAGGACCTAGCTCAGAGAGTAAGGACCAATCTAGTCGGCGGGAAAAGCGGGTTTCGAGTGTGGCGCGCCCGGGAGTTCGGGCGCATGGGCAGGGACCGCAGGAGTTGAGCTGCGCTTCGTGAGCCCTGCTTCTCTAATCTTATAAATGAGCGCTCGATAGCTGATTTTCAGGACCTCGGCGGTGCGACGCCGGTTCCAGTGATTGGCCTGCAGCACCTGCAGGATTACTCTACGCTCCATCTCCCGGATCGCATCCCTGGCGATGCGCTTCAAGGGAATCGAACCATCATCGGAGGTCTTGTATGACGCCAGCGACTGGTGGTGACCCGTGGATTCCGGGTGCAGGACTTCTTCCGAGCCAAGCAAAACGTACCGTGCCACCCAATTTTCCAATTCGCGAATGTTTCCCGGCCAATCGCGGGATTGCAGTATCTGCATCATCTGCATCGAAAATTGAGGCGCATCCCGCAGGAATCTCGCGTTGAAGACCTCTCGGTAGTGGTTCGCCATTGCAACAATGTCTTCGCGGCGTTCGCGCAGGCGTGGCATGCGAATGTTGATGACATTGATCCGGTAATATAGGTCCGAGCGGAAATGCCCCCGCTCGATCTCCGCCTGCAAATCCCGGCCTGTCGCGCAGATGATCCGGGCTTCCACATGGCGCTCTTCCTGAGCGCCGATCCGAGTGAACTGGCCGTCCTGCAGCAATTGAAGCAGCTTCGCTTGTAGCCCAAGATCCAGCTCGCTGATTTCGTCGAGGAATAATGTTCCGTGGTGCGCCACCTCAGCGCGCCCCGGTTTTGTGGAACTCGCGCCCGTGAACGCCCCGCGCTCGTAGCCAAAAAGCTCGCTTTCCAGGAGCGGCCCGGGGATCGCCGCGCAATTTACTTTGACAAACTGGCCATCGCTCCAAAGCGACCGGGAATGAATGAATCTTGCCAGGACTTCTTTCCCCGTGCCGCTGTCCCCAAGGAGCAATAGAGGGATATTTGTACCGCAAACCTTCAATACGCGCTGGCGTACCGTTTGCATCTCTGCGGTCTGGCCAAAAATGACATCGTCCGGGAGAACTTCTCCCATCCTCTCGGGTACGAGTTTCGGTTGCGTTGCCATGCTGGGTCAGTGACGGAATCTGACGGTTCAACCGAGGCAGATTCCATTGGGGGACTTGACTGCATTCCGGCCTCCAAAGGAGGCGCAATGGGCTGATAATCGCCCTCTGGATGAGATGTAACTATATTATTTTGTGTAGATTACAAGTACCATCGACAACCCGGCTTCGGCATGGGGCTGGATCAAGTCCCAGTCCCGGCCAGTGGGCGAGGGAAAAGAAAAAGATTGCTCAGATGAGAAAATGCTTGCCGGAAGGCCCTTCTCACCAAAAGAACGAGGTACAGTACTCCCCCGCTTGGGGTCGAATGTCGGCTGGCTGGGGACTTACCTCTGGGGGAAAATCAGCGCTTCGAGCAGATCCGCGCGCGCCTTCTCATCCGACGCGATCACCTTTAGCAGGTCAGCCACCGACAGCATCCCGCGGAAGCCGGCCTTCTCATCCACCACAAGCAAATGGAAAATGCCGTGCTGGTCCATCAGCCGCATGCACTCCTCGATCGTGCGCTCTGGCTCCACCGTCACCAACTCGCGCGTCATGATGTCCGCTGCCTTCATCCACGCCGGACACTTGTTCTCCGCGGCCACTTTGTCTGAGATGTCGCTCTGCGAGATCACGCCGGTGAGCTTTCCCGCCGCATTCACCACGCCCACCGAGCGCAACTGCCTCTCCCTCAAATATTGCGCCGCCTCATGCACGCTCGTCTCTTCGGTGATGGAGAAAATTTCCTTGCGTGACCCGATAAGATCCGAAACCTTCATGTGGGCCTCCCGGAACAGCCCTTTGCTCGGATACTAGGCCCAACTCCCCGGGCCTTGCAACCGGAAAAACGCAGCAACAAAGATGTTCGATACTGCAACTCTCGCCGGCTGAATACAATTGAGATGGCTCTTTCGGCGGTATAGAATGCGGACCAATTCCGCCGCGCTGGCTTTCTTAGCCGGTCGCAGTTTCGCCACGGAAGTTCCGTTGCTTCGAACCCCGCCGGATGGCTGAGAGTAACCGATTCGTTCGCGAAAGGAGTTTTCCATGAATCTCTGTCGAGGATTTCCCCTGGCTATCGCCGCACTGATACTGGCGAATGTTTCGACAGCATCGGGCCGAACGCCCCAATCATCGGTCCAAATGCCTCAGATTGACCCCGAACAGCGTTACCTGCTCCTGGCCGCTTCGCTTACGTCCACGATGCAGATGGAAGTTGATTATGCCGCCGCTAGAGGCTTCTATGTCGTAATGGGCAGCTCACGGGGCAATTCGGAGATCGTGCTGCTGATGAAACGGGCTCCGGAAAAGGCGGAGAAGCGCCAGTACAAGCTCATCGCCACAACCGACACCGTCATCTTTCAGCAAGAGATCGACGAAGCAGGGCGGCAGGGCTACCGCGCGGTCCCCAGGACGTTCATCAACAAGCCGCATGTAATGTCGGTGACGGAAATCGCGGTCGTGATGGAGCGCTCGACGGAGGCCGCGCGAGCCTACGAATACAAATTGCTGGCCACCAACCTCACCTCCACATTGGAAAAGGAGTGGTCGCTGGCGGAATTGAGCGGCTTCACCGCCGTTGCGATGCTCACCCGCGCCGAATTGATGGTGCTCCTCGAGCGTGAAGTGCGGCCCCGATGAGAATTCGCCTCCAGAATCGCGTCGATATTTGTTAGCTATGATGTGAGAAAAATGGAAGGCGAATGGAAAAACAGCACGCGAGTGATGCAGTGCCGTTGATTCGAGAGGTCAAGCTACATCCGTTGCATCTCGCCGCGAATGATGTCGTACCGCTCGATCACCGCCGCCACGCCCAGACGCGTATCGCCGTCTTCCATCCGGCGCTCGACGCGCACGACCTTGCCCATCGCCCGGACATGAACTTCCGAGCCCTGCGTAATCTCCGCCGGAAGAGTTAGCGTGATGTCGAGTTCGGACCCGGCCTCGAGGTTTTGATCCACAACGAAATAGAGACCCCTCGTTGAAATATCGCGGGTCTTGCCTTTTTGCATGTCCACTGCGCGTTCGGTCGGAACCCGAATGATGACGGGCAGGGACAAATCATAGCGTCGTGCCGTACGACGTTCCGTCATTCTTGACATCCTCCGTCAATCCCCCGGCCCGACCTGTACGAGCCGCCCCCGAGCAATTGTCGCCGACCTTTTTGGAATCGTGCAATCTTTCTTTGGGTAGGACACTTCCCCGGATGAAACGTTTGTTACGGTCGCAGCAACTCGGCTCCCTCTCGTTCACCTGGGTACACGCGGCTGGGGAGCACCGGAGTGATAGGCGCCGCTAGCCTCCTGCCACTGCGCGTACAGAACAGCGCCAGCCGCAAGCGGCTCGCGCAACTGGTTCAGCTATCGCTTGGTTTCGCCAAAGTAGAGAACCGGCGGGCGAAACATTATCCTAATCGGACCGGCAAAGAAACAAAAAACGCCGCCGCTGCGTCTAGAATCGACAATTCCTCGCGGACTGGGAAGGCTAAGCGTCCCGGCCCACTGGTTCAGCGGGTGGTGCAACCTCGGTCGCGGCCGCACTCCGGCGGCTTCGCGGCGTATCCAGATTGAACTGCCGCATCTTGTAGAGCAGCGCCTTGTAGCTGATTCCGAGGAGCTTTGCCGCATCCTTGCGGCACCAGCGAGTCTTCTCGAGCGCGTCGCCAATTGCTTCCATCTCCGCTTCATCCTTCAGGCCGCGCACGAGCGCCTTGAGTCCCATTTCGCGGGGCGGCGAAGTGTCCACCCGCGGAGAAATACGCTGACGCGTCGCGGACATCTCGATGATTTCACGCAGGCTTCCTTCGTCGTCTTCCAGAATCACGTAACGTTTCACGAAATTCTCAAGCTCGCGCAAGTTCCCCGGCCAGGGATAGCGGATCGCGGCGTCCAACAGGAGCTTTGACGGTTCTTTCCGGGTTTTGCCGAATTTCTCGCTGTACTTCGCGAGGAAGTGGCGGAACAACAGCGGAATTTCCGCGGTCCGTTCGCGTAGCGGCGGCACGTTGATGGAAAGCACGTTGAGCCGGTAGTACAGATCTTCGCGGAGTTTGCCCGACTTCATCGCTTCTTGAACTTCCACATTTGTTGCCGCAAGGACGCGCACGTCCACATCCACTATATTGCGTGCCCCCAGCCGGGAATACTGGTGATCCTGCAGGACGTGAAGAAGCTTGGCCTGCAGGTGCGGGCTCATTTCCGCGATTTCATCCAGGAAAATCGTGCCCTTGTTCGCGATCTCGAATTTGCCGGGTTTCGCGCGCACCGCGCCCGTAAAGGCTCCTTGCTCGAAACCGAAGAGCTCCGATTCGAGCAGTTCGCCGGGGAGCGCCGCGCAGTTTACCTTGATGAAGGCCTGATTGCAGCGCTTCGAGCGCAGGTGAATCATCCGCGCGACCACTTCCTTGCCGACGCCGCTCTCCCCGCAAATGAATACCGGCACGTCCACCGGAGCAATCTGCAGAATTTGCTGCCGGATGCGCACCATCTGCGGGCTGGCGGCGAGGAAGCTCAAATCCTCGGTGATCTGGTCGCAGTAATCGCGGAGCTTCTGGTTTTCCGCGTGGAGATGTTTCTTCTGGCGGCACTTCAGCATTGCCGCGTCGAGTTCTGTCTTTTCGAAAGGCTTGGTCAGATAGTCGAGAGCGCCAATGCGAATCGCTTCCACAACGGTGCCGACTTCATTCGAGCAAGACAGCATGATGATGTTGAGCGAGCGGTCGATCTGCATCAGCTCCTTGAGCGTGTCGATGCCGTTCATTTCCGGCATCAGGACGTCGAGGATGATGAAGTCTGGACGCAGGCCCTCGCTCACCTTTTCGACCGCCTCTCTGCCGGAGCACAGCGTCTCAACCTCGAACCCATCCACCTCGAGCAATGTCTGAAGATATTTCCGGATGCTCGGCTCGTCGTCCACCACAAGAATCTTTTCCGGTACGTCCATCGAGACACCTCTCTCGTAATCTCGCTTCAAGACTGGTCCAGCGGAAGAAGAAACGTAAACGTGCTGCCTCGCCGCGGCTCGCTATCGACCCATATCTTCCCGCGATGCGCTTGCACCAAGCGCTTGGCAATCGCCAAGCCCAAGCCCATGCCCGACGTGTTACGGTCCACGCGAACAAAATCCTCGAAAATCTCCTGGTGGTGCTCAGCTGCAATGCCGGGGCCGGTATCGGAGACGGAAATCTCCACGCTGTTCGGCCGCGGCGCCCGTGAACTGCGTCGCTCTTGCAACGGATTCATCTCCGCTACACGCCGCTCCCAGAAATGAGGCTTCGCCAGGAACGTCACCGTGCCGCCGGCGGGCGTATGTTTCAGCGCGTTGTCCACCAGGTTTGCCGCCGCCTGCTGGACTTTCTGATAGTCGAAGCGAAAGATAGGGATTTTCGGATCAAAAATGGCTTCGAGCCGGACGCCTTTCCGCTGAAATGCTTCTTGCCAGCGCCTGGCCAGTTCTTCGAGACAATCCTTCAAGTCATTTTCGCGCAACTGCAAAACGAGCTTGCCGCTTTCCAGCGCGGAATAGTTGAGAAACATGGAGACAAGCCGCACCAACCGTTCGCAACTCTCTTTGGATTCTTCGAGGATGTCGCGTTGTTTGTCGCTCAACCTGCCGAGTGAGCCGGTAAGCAGCAAATCGTAGTAGCCCTTGATCACCGCCAGTGGTGTTTTCAATTCATGCGCGGCCGAACCGAGAAATACGGTTTTCTGGCGGTTCACTTCTTGGAGCCGCAAATATGCCGCCAACAAATTGCGATAGGTGATCTCCCGTTCCTGAAGGAGTTCCTGCACTGTTACGGAATCTGAGTCGTATTCCGCCGTTCCGATTTCGGGCAGCGCCACAAACTGCACCAAGAGCCAATCCGGCTCCGGAAGCCATTGAATGCGCGCACGCGTCTTTTTCTCACCTAGCACCACATCCAGATCTACTTCCCGCTCGCCTCTCTCAATCTGATCAAAGATGACTTTCGGTTCGATTCCCAACAACTGCTGAAAGAGATTGATGCGCTCCAGTTCCGGGAAGCCGTGGGATTCAAGGCTTTGCCGTGCGCGCAAGGTCGCAAGAACGATGCGGCCGCCCCGTTCGACCACCAGAAGGGGTTTATCAAGCGTATCAAGCAGGGCGGTAACAAGTGACATGGGAAGCGCATCAGCCCTGCGCTGGTCCGTTATTGCTGGAGATTCAAGAGATCCACCCATAGACTCTCAGACCGCTCACCCAAGAAAGTGGTAAATATTTTCCCTCGTGGGGCTGCCATCCTCGCAAATGGGCTTAAACGTGTCAATGGTAAATGCGTTCCACTTGCGCAATTGCGGAAATGAAGTACAACTCCCGTCCCGCGCACTGCCCAAGATTTAGATGGGTCTTCAGTGTGTTGCTAACAAAACGTTTGTTTACTGAGCTTTGCATCCAAATTCGAGGGATAGACTCTGGCATCTAATCTGCTCTCCTGGGTACTAGTGCCCTGGTACCAGGGGAATCCCAATTGGATGCGGAATTCGTTCGCGTAAGGCGTGGCTTGACCCCAGTAGAGCAACGTCGATCGGCACGACTTCGGCTGCAGGTACCCGTCCTGCTGCGTGGGGTGGATGCTGCCGGGATCGATTTTCTCGAGTTAACGAGGACGCTGAACATCAGCGCGATAGGCGCCTGCGTGGCCTCTGCGCACTTTGTCCGGGTGGATCAAGTCATGCACCTGACCTTCCCCGCCCCCTCGTCCGCATCCTCAAGCATGGTACCCAACGAAACTCCCCCGATTTCTGCGCGTGTCCGACGCTTGGAGTCTTCCGGCGATTTGCGTCTTTTCGGACTGGAATTTCACCATCCACTCGAGTAGAAGATAATGTTCCCCCTCTTAGCAGATAGGCAAGATTTTGCCCTGATTTTGCATTAGAATGCCGTAATGCAGGCGCTGAGCAGGGTTGCCGGAATTTAGTTATCCTGCTGAATTTAAGATGGATAGCTGAGGGAGAGTGTCACAGCTCCCACACCATCCAAGAAACTGGGAAATTAGCTCGATTGGACTTCTGTTTGCACTCTTAGTTGTCTAGCGTGATGTGCCTACCCCCTGACCCCGCAGGGAGAGGCAGAGGTCAGGTGGAAACGCGCAATGCCCAGCCCAGGTGGCGCGGCTGCACCGCGCTTGCCCATTGAGGACTCCTACCTAGAGCTCCTCGCCGATACGCTCGAATCTCTGGACCTGTCCGCGCGCGGACAGTTTCTGCAGCGGTATTTCCGCACGACCGCGCATCTGGATCTACGCGAGAGCCAGTGTCTGCAGCTCTGGGAGGAAGCGCTTGCCGGCCGTCGCGAACTTGCGGAGCGCCTTGGCCGGCCGGTCTCCCTGAAAACTGCGCTGATGGACGTGCTGGCTAGCGCGGGGCTGCTTCGCGTTCCGGTGGTTATCGAATACGACGAACTGAAAAAGCTGCAGCTCAATGCCGTGACCGATCCGCTGACGGGACTCTACAACCGTCGGCTCTTCGAAGAGTCATTCGAAAAGGAAATGAACCGCGCGCGCCGCTATGGACATCCGGTCGCCCTGGTTGTCCTCGATCTGCACCGCTTCAAGGAAGTGAATGACAAACACGGACATCCCAAGGGAGATGACGTGCTCCGCGCGGCCGCAGCCACGCTGAAAAAATCCATGCGCACGTCGGACTCGGTATTTCGCATCGGTGGTGATGAGTTCGCGATGCTTCTTCCACAAACGGATGCGGCGCAAGCGCTGGCACTCAGCCGGCGCGTCGAGACCGTTTTTGCGGAAGCGATTCGGCCGTTGCAGCTCAGCGTCGGCGTCAGCATGGACCACGGCGTCTCCACCTATCCCCAGGATGGGGAGCAGACGGATCTTCTGATCCGTGTTGCCGACGAACGACTCTACCGGCTCAAGCACGCAAACCATACCCGGCCGGCAAACGGCGCTCCGAAGCCGGAAGCGGCGGAAAAGAGCGAGACGCCGGCTGCAGCTCCCGTCGAACGCGCACCCGTCACGCCAAAGACTGTTTCCATCGAGACGCGGAAACCCGCCGAAAAAATCGAAACCGGACCGTACGCGGCAACCGGCGCACCTACGGGTCCGTTGGCCGCTCCACCGATTTCTGCCAAGCCCACTGCACCTCCGCCGTCACGCGCGCATGCAGTACAGCGAAAAGCGGAGCGCGTCTCCATGGCCGGCACGAATGCATATGCCATCCTGGGAGAGCAAGGCGGGCGCCGCGCGCGGGTTCTGGATTTGGGTTTTGGCGGCGTTGCCCTCGAACTCGATTCGCCTGAAGAGCTTTCCGCGAACCTCATGGCCGTCCTGCACGTTCCAATTCTTCCGCCGGTCCGCGTTAGTTTGCGGCCCGTTTGGTCCGCGCAAAGTGGAGAGGGCCGTGTCCGCGTTGGTTTCTGCTTCGTCTCCTAGTTTCTCAATCGCAGCGTTTGCGGAGTTCGCAAATCATCCGCGGAATGGTCGAGCAAAATCATCCGTTCCATTTCTGATCATTCGCTGCGCGAGGAGAGCTGCTGTCTCAGGAGTCGCGAAGTGAAGAGCAAAGCCTGCTGGAGATGGGCCAATCCCAGTCCCCAGCGCAATTCGGCCTGCTCGGCTGAGCTTCCTTTCGAGACCAGTTCAATAACGAGTGTCTGACTCGGCCCTTTTGATTCGGCAGGGGGGCCGGCCGAGAGGCCCAGTTTGATCTCAAGAGAATCGGCGGATCCGGCTTCCTTCAATAGCTGCGTGAGCTTTTCGACCAGCTCGTAGTACAGGCCGCGATCCTGGTTGAAGCTGTCATTTGAAAAAACAAGGCGCAGGCCGCCGGAGAATGTGTGCACAGCGCCGCCAGAGTCCGGTTGCGCCTGCTGCGTCCCTGTGGCGGCAATGCGAAATACGGAATCCTCGCTGTTCACGGCTGCGAGAATCGCTTGCAACGCACGATTTTCGATTATGGGTTGCGTTGTGCTCGGAGCGGTTGTATTCGCAATGATTTCCACGCGCATATCGGCGAAGCTACGCGAACTCGCTGGAAGCTACAACAAGAATCATGCTCCGTCTGATTCCGTGGTCTGGCGCTGTTACAATCCGCAACCAAGCGTGTAAACGGAGGCAGCGTTGGGCAACGAGCCTGAAGCGAGCCGTCCCTACTGGCCGGATGCTCTCGAGCATCGCCTGGCACCCTGCCGTTCTATTGAGGATCGCCGCGCCGCAACCCGCACACACGGAATCCATTCTGCAATCTTACTTCAATCAGGAAAGGAGGACCGGCTGGTCGCATGCCCGCGTTTTCTGCGATTCTTTGAAATAACGCTCGTCCTCAGCTCTTTGACCCGCCGGACCGTTTCGACATCGCCCGCATAAGCTTGTCAATGACAGTTTCAGCCGAACTGGATTGTCTGGCAGGACCCGAGCCCTTCATCGGCTGGGACACGTCCGGTGCATCCAGCGTACCCACACCCAGCTCGGCATAGGCTTCCTCGACCTGGGCCGGACCGACGTGCTTCGTCTGGTTGCGGAGCCCGAGCCAAAGACAAAAATCACAGAGCAGGTTGATGGCACGCGGCACGCCGCCAGTGTAGTTGTAAATCGATTCCACCGCGGTCCCCGAAAAGGGCGAAGGCCCCCTGAGACCGGCGATGTGCAAGCGCTCGGCTATATAGGCGCGCGTTTCCGGCAGATTGAGTGGGCGCAGATGACCCGTGCACGCAATGCGCTGTCGCAGAGCATGGTTCTCCGGCCGCGTCAGCAGCGTCACGAGTTCCGGCTGGCCGCACAGCACAATCTGAAGCAGCGTGCCCTGATAGCCGTGCGCGTTGTTCAAAAGGCGGACCTCTTCGAGCAATTGGGGCGGAAGCAGATGTGCTTCGTCGAGCATTAGCACCGCCGTTGCGCCGCCCTGCTGCGCGTCGAGAAACCGCTGCTGAAGTGCCATCAAGCGTTGCGGCTTGCTTGTCGAAGTGCATGGAACTTTGAATGCATCGAGTAGGATTTCGAAGAATTCGTCGCGCGTCAGCAGCGGATTGACCACCAACGCGGAAAGCAGCTCGGCCTTGGTCAGCGACTTATCGGAAAGAATCTGCCGCGCTGCGTGGAGCAGAGTCGTTTTGCCCGTGCCGACAGGCCCGGTCAAGAGGATAAAACCTTTGTGCGTCAGGACGCCGCGCAACAGCGTCTCGAGCACTGCCCGGTGCGTGTCCGCGAGATGGAAATACCGCGGATCCGGCGTGAGGCGAAACGGCTCTTCCTTCAGCTTGTAGAAGTTCGTGTACATGTCAGGAGGGCATTCGCACGATGTGACCGAGGGCGACAGTGATGGCGGGAGACCCAATACGTTGTGCCGGCCCGTGCTCCAAGCGCCCACGGTGGATGCTTGCGCCTCTTTTGGTCCGTCATCATGCGAGTATTCTTCTTGCCATGCCTGCAGCTTGCCACAATTCAGAAACCAATGCTATGCGCTGGAAATCCAAACTATGCCCGTTCGAACGAGTAGGCTGACTTGGCAGGGGAAACGAATTCGCGTATGATTGAAAATTGTCTCGTGGCCTAGCGACGCGGCTGTAGCCTCTTCCGCAATTTCGGGGAAGGCCGTGCAGACCGGCCGCGACAGATGGGAGTCTGCATGAAGTCCGGTATTCACCCCGATTATCATCCCGTGTTGGTTCACTGCGCCTGCGGGCACACCTTTCAGACGCGTTCGACGATTAAGGGCGAGCGGCTGAGCGTGGAGATTTGCTCGAATTGCCATCCGTTCTTCACCGGCAAGCAGAAGCTGCTGGACACGGCGGGCCGCGTCGAGCGATTCCAGAGGAAATACGCCAACGCGAAGGCGGCACAGGCAAAGAAGTAGCCGCGTCGCGCTTCCCGTTTTTCCGCACACAACGCAGAACTACGCCGTTTCTCTGAAAGATCACCCGCGACACCTGTGCTCTTCGGCGAGCGCCAGTGTAGAATGACGTTCGATCGTGGCCTCCCAATCTCGCATGTTCGAAGGACTGCGCGCCGGCGAGCTCGTCGAAACAGCCGCGCCGCGCGTTACGCTGCGCAATGCATTCGCGCATCCCTACGATTCGGCGATTGCCGCGGCGCGCACGTGTTATTCGCCGCGGCTGATCGGCCCCGAAGAGATCACGGACAAGCAGCGCGTGAATATCGGCGCGGCGACGTTTTACGGCGGACACCACACCGTCTACCAGCACGCGCATTTCGAATTCGGCCTCGAAAACGTCAGCCGGCAGTTTGTCTGGTCCTTTCTGCACGCGCATCCGTTTTACAACTCCGAGCAGCAGAGCCAGCGTTATGTTCGGCTGGATCGCGCGCAGGCCTACGTGCCGCCGGTCTCTCTGTTCTTCGACGAAGCGTCGCGCGCGATTTATGAACGCGCGATTGCTCGCGCCTGGGAACACTACCGCGAGTTGTCGGCGCTGCTGCTCGGCGACGCACGCGCAATTCTTGGCGACATCTGGCACATCGACGCGATGTCCCATCCGAAGCGCGTGCAGAAGGTCGAGCGATCTGCGGAAAAGCGCGCCATCGAAATTGCGCGGTACGTCTTGCCCGTCGCGGCCTTTACCACGATGGTGCACACCGTATCGGGCATCGTTCTGCACCGGCTCTGGCGGATGAGCGCGGCGTCGGACGCGCCCAGCGAGGCGCGGCTGGTCATCGGCGAGATGGTCGCGCGCGTCCGCGAAGTGGACACCGAATTTTTTGACCGCTTCGGCACCGAGCCGATGGAAGAACTGCCGGAGTGGGCCGATCGCTCTGCGATCGCACATGGAAATGATCGCTCTGCGATCGCACATGGAAATGATCGCTCTGCGATCGCACATGAAAAAGACGCCGCTGCGAATTCGAACGCCGGTAAGGCGTTTGCAGACGAGTTTGACGCGCGTCTGGGTGGGAAGACGTCGCGCCTCGTGGATTATTCACCGAATGCGCCCCGCGTGATGGCCGAAGCCTACCGCGCGGTTGTCGGCCTGACCGAAGCGCAGTGCAGCAACGCAGAAGCTATCGACCGGCTGCTGAACCCGGCGCGAAATCCGTATCGCCTGGAAACCCTGAACATCGGCGTGCACGCGCCGATCCTGCGCGCGCTACAGCACGCAAACTACACCTTCGCCAAAAAAATCAGCCACACCGCCGACAGCCAGGATCAGCGCCACCGCATGGTGGCGGGCTCCCGGCCGCTCCTCACGCTCGCTGACACGCGTGAGCCGGACTACGTCACGCCCATGCTCCTCGATGGGAACTCACGCGCAAAAGAAGTCTATGAGAGCGCTATGCACGAAGCGTGGACCGCGAAAAACGAACTGCTCGATCGCGGCGCGCCCCCCGAGATCGCGTTGTATCTTCTGCCCAATGCCAAGGCGATTCGCCTTGTCGAGAGCGGCTCGCTCCTGCATCTCCTCCATAAATGGACGATGCGCACCTGCTTTAACGCGCAGGAAGAGATTTATCAGGCCTCCATGGAGGAGGTGGCGCAGTTGCGCGAAGCGCAGCCCGAGCTGGCGCGCTACATCGGGCCGCCCTGTCATCTTCGCGCGGGGATCACGACGCCGATCTGCACCGAAGGCTCGCACTTCTGTGGAGTAAAAGTGTGGCTGGACTTCCCGAACATCGTTCGAAAGATTTGAGCGCGCCGCATCTCACTCGGCGAGGCAGCCTTGTCTATTACCTCGCTGCGTGGGTTTGCGGCGGACTTTTCTTTGCGACTGTGCTCTTTTTCGCGGCCCCGAAAGATACGGACGTTGGTCCCACGCCGGATGTAACCAGCTTTCTGAGCGTGTGCTTCTTCGTCCTTCTGTACGGCTGGGCGGCAACAATCCCGTTTGCTTTTGCTCTGCGAAGGATTGCAAGGTTTTTCGCGTGGAATCGCCCATGGCCGTGGGCCGTTTGCGGCGGGGTGCTGACACTCTTTTTTGCGCTGATCTTCTTCCGCATTGTTTCTCCGAAATTGGGACCGGTGAACTGGTTGTGGTTCCTGGCGAGAATCTTCGAGCTGCGCGGAGCTGACGGCGCATCGTTGACGTCCCGAAACACGCTGGCTGGCGTCGGAATGATCATCGCCGGAATGATGACAGCCTATTTTCTTTTCCGGATTGACCGTGCCTTTGCGGAACGGGACATGGCAACTGAATAGAGGAGACAGATGATGTCCAATTTTTGCTTCCGTGCCGGTGTTCTCGTCCTGGCTCTTGCATTCGCCATGGCGCCGCTCGTCGAGTGCTATGAGATACCGCTCACTGCGCATTCGGTCCGTGAGGCGTACTTCCTCGGACAGCGTCACGATGAAAAAATGACCGTTCTTCTTGCCGCTTATCGGCAGCACCTCCCACTGCCGAAGAGTGGCCCGCATGTCGCGGAGATTGAGGTGCTTACCCCCTACGCGCAGGCGGTCAACGAATCGCGGCAAAGGTTGAGCTACAGCGCGCAACAGGCCGACCAGGACTACCACGCGCGCGGTGACACGATCCGGGTGGAGGTGCTGATCTGGCTGACGCCCAGCTATTCGCTTCAGCAGGCAAACCAATCGGCGCAGAAAGCTGCCCGTGGAAAGAGCGCAGGATTTCGTCCAGAGGATTTCTGGCAGGACTTTCAATTCCAATTGATCCAGGGCGATAGTGCTTTGAATTGGCAGGAAGCCTATGGCCAGCCGGAGTTCTCCGATTCCCTCATCGGCGCCCGGGTCTGGATGACCTACGACGCGGCGGCCATAAAATCCGACGACGCTACCGTGGAAGTGCGCACGCCCGACGGTCAGATTGTGGCCGCCAAATTCGACCTGCAGAATTTGCGCTAGCTGCGAACAGCTTCACCTGCAACAAACACTGGATTTTCAACATTTTGCAGATTCTTCTTGCGTTATCTGTACTTCTCCGCTATCATTTGACTGGGCAGTCTTCTGCCCCCCTCCTTCCGTAGTTCAGAACCGTTGTCTCGCCCGCATTTTTCAGGATTGGCTTGTTTGGCGGAGATCTCACCCAGCACAGAATGGCTTATCGCGAGCACAGCGGGGACGGGAAGCCAGTCTCTTCTCTTCCTCTGTGTTCTCTGTGATCTCTGTGTTAAATTCGATTCTTCTCTGCAAAATCGCCCTTTTGTTTTCATACTCTTACGCACTCTTCCATTCTACGTATCCCGCAACCCCTTTATTTGCCGCTCATACGAAAACAGGGGGGGTGGGTATCAACTCTTCCCGATTCGGGACTGCATTGGTGCTGCCGACTTCCTACGACCGCCACCGCAGCGTCACCGGCCCGGTCATCGGGTGCGCCATGGGAGCGCCCGTCCGCCGGGATTCCAGTAGGGTCGCCTTCAATCCGAAATACCACTTCGCCGGGCGGTCCGCGTCGTCAATCAGCATCAGGTGCGGCTCATACTTCAGCCCTTCGGCCTGCCGTACCATCGTTTCTTGATCCTGCCGGAGAAATTTTTTTGCAAACACCCGGAAAATCGGCCGAAACAGGGGAATCGGCAACCTCCACGCCGCGACAAAATCAATCCGGCAGAGGTCGCGGCGCACCGGCGTGACCGTCGCGCGGCTCGAAAACCACAACCGCCCGGAACGAATCGTCTCGATCCGGATATTCGGCAGAACGAAATCAATTGTCGTTGTGACCTCTTCTCCCGAGATGTGCTTCAGCAATTTGTACGGCGCGCTGTTCGACGACGGCGCGTGCGGGCTCATCCGGAACCCGTTGGGAATCGGCTCGAACTGTTTTTCCTTTTCATGGATGCTGTGCCGGCTCCGCCACCACCAAGCCTGGTGCACGAATGGCCCGTGCGCCGGATCCATCAAGCCGATGATGCCGTGGTCCACGTGCGAGGGCAGTTCGCAATCGAGATGCGTGATCTTGTATCTCTCGCTGAAAACCGGAAGCTGTGGTACTGCCGTCGGAGAATCCGGAACGCGGCTGCTTGGCCCGGTCATGTACACCCAAACATAGCCGTCTCGCTCTTCACAAGGAAAATGGCCGGCGGAAATGCGTTCAACTTTGAGATTGTCCTGGCTCGTGAGCGAAGGAATCTCCACGCACCGCCCACTGCACGCGTCGAATCGCCAGCCGTGATAGCTGCACTCGACCGTCTCCCCATCCAATCGCCCGTAGGAAAGTGGGATGCCGCGATGCGGACAACTGTCCCGCATCGCAAACGCCCGGCCCTCGGCGGTACGGCCAAGAACGAGCGGCACTTCGAGGAGCATCGCGGTCGAAAGAGCCCCGCGGCGTATCTCCGCGCTGCGCAGCGCGGGATACCAGAAATCCCAGAGAAAACCGGGATCGGCTTCAGGCGCGGGCGCTTCGCCAGACTTCAAGATTGTTCGCGCAGCTTCACTCATGGCCGATGCGGCATCGTAGTACACCCCGCGGCACCGGGGCAACGTCACCGATCGCTTCGGATCGCATCAAAGCGGAAATGGAGTATAATGAGCCTATGTTGAGAGCGTTTTATTAGCTGACCCACCTGAAGCTCCCCGCTGGGGGCCGCCGTAGTTTCCTGTTTCAAATTTTAAATTTCAAGCTACGAATATCGTTTGTGAAAAGGATTTGCCATGGCTGTTTTGACACTCTCGGAAAAATTGGATCAGCTGGGCACGCGTTATGAAGAGATGACCCAGCAGCTCTCCGCGCCGGACGTCGCGAGCGATTCGGCGCGTTTCCAGAAGCTCGCCAAGGCCCACGCCGAGCTCCAGGAGATCGTCGCGAAGCACCGCGAATTCAAGCAAATCGAGAAAGATCTCGCCGGCGCACACCAGATGGTCTTGGAGGCCGAAGACGCTGAGATGAAGCAGCTCGCGCACGAAGAGGAAAAGCAACTGGCCGCCCGCAAGGAGACGGTCGAGCGTGATCTGAAACTGCTCCTCCTGCCGAAAGACCCGAACGACGAGAAGAACGTCATCGTGGAGATTCGCGCGGGCACGGGCGGCGACGAAGCCGCGCTCTTTGCCGGCGAGCTGTACCGCATGTACGCGCGCTACGCGGAAACGCAAGGCTGGCGCGTGGAAGTTCTGGAGAGTTCCCCGTCGTCGCTTGGCGGGCTGAAAGATATTGTCGCCGCCATCCAAGGCAAGAAGGTCTACTCCAAATTGAAGTACGAAAGCGGCGTGCACCGCGTCCAGCGCGTGCCCGCAACCGAACAGCAGGGCCGGATTCACACCTCCGCGGCGACCGTCGCTGTGCTCCCGGAAGCTGACGAAATTGACATAAAGATAGAGCCGAAGGATTTGCGAATTGACACCTTTTGCTCCTCTGGCCCGGGCGGCCAATCGGTGAACACGACCTATTCGGCCGTGCGTATCACCCACATTCCAACGGGTCTGGTCGTTTCGCAGCAGGACGAAAAATCGCAAATCAAAAATCGCGGCAAGGCCATGCGCGTCCTCCGCGCGCGTCTGTACGAGATCGAGCAGGAGAAACAGCACGCCGCGATTGCCGCCGAGCGCCGCGGCCAGATCAAGACCGGCGACCGCTCGGAAAAAATTCGCACCTACAACTTCCCGCAGAATCGTGTGACGGATCACCGCATCGGTCTCACGCTGCATCAATTGACGGACGTCATGGACGGCAAGCTCGCGACGCTTGTGGATGGCCTCGTTACGCACTATGAAGCTGAGCGCCTGAAGCAGGAACTCGCCGAGGCCTGAGAAGAAATGTCTGCTTTACCAAAAACAATGATGGACGTTCGGAGCGCATTGAAACAAAGCGTGGCGCAGTTGCGCGATGCCGGGGTGCCATCGTATTTGCTTGCGGCTGAATTGCTGCTCCTGCACGTCCTCGGGCGCGACCGCGCGTGGCTCTATGCCCATCCTGAGGAAGAGCTTCCCTCGCAGGCCGTGGAGCGCTATTTGGCGCTTGTCCAGCGCCGCTCTGCCGGCGAACCCACCCAGCACCTCACCGGCAATCAGGAATTCTGGGGACTCGAGTTTGAAGTCACGCCGGACGTTCTGATTCCCCGCCCCGAAACCGAACATGTGGTGGAAGTAGCGCTCGACCGCCTCGCGTTGCGTGAACTCCGGAACGGGCGTCCGCAAAAAACATCCGGCGAAGGCATCTTTATCGCGGACGTGGGCACCGGCTCCGGCTGCATCGCGGTTGCGCTGGCAAAGGAACTGCCTGGCGCGGAATTTTTCGCGACGGACATTTCGCCGGCCGCGCTCGCGATCGCCCGCCGCAACGCCGCGCGCCACGGCGTCGCCGACCGCATTCATTTTCTCGAAGGCCATCTTCCCGTTGCTCTCGCTCACTCGCCACTTCTTCTTAACTTGATCGTCTCCAACCCTCCCTACATCGGCCGGCGCGAAGCGCTTGCCCTGCCGCGCGAAGTCCGTGATCACGAACCGGAGATTGCGCTCTATGGTGGAGAAGAGGGCTACGAGCTCTACGCCGGGCTCATTGCGCAGGCTGCGGCGCGGTTGTGCGCTGGCGGCATCGTCGTTCTCGAGCTCGGTCATGACAGTCTTCTTGCCGTGCAGCCTCTGCTCGACACGCCGCGCTGGACAAACATCGGCGTGACGAATGATCTCGCGGGCATCCCGCGTATCATCGCTGCCGAACGGTCGCCCGCCCCGCGAGCGCCGCGTGAGTTGTAGCCCCGCGGCAACCAGCGTAGTCTTTTCTCTGTAAGATCCCCTGCCGCCGGCCATGACGCAGCTTGCTCGTTTCCGCGGAAAACACACCGAATCGACGCTCCCGAGCGAGACGACGATCTTGCACGTGGACATGGACGCGTTCTTCGTGTCCGTCGAGCTGCTCGAGCGGCCGGAGCTGCGCGGCAAACCCGTGGTCGTGGGCGGTCGGCCCGATGAACGCGGCGTTGTTTCTGCCGCGAGCTATGAAGCGCGGAAATTCGGGATTCATTCGGCGATGCCACTGCGAACGGCAGGACGGCTCTGCCCCCATGCCGTTTTTCTCGACGGGCATCACGCCAAGTATGGCGAATGGAGCGACCGCATCACGACCATCCTCGCCAAATATTCGCCGGTGGTCGAAATGGTTTCGATTGATGAGGCGTATCTCGACCTCGCAGGCACGGAGCGGTTGCACGGCCCGCCGCTGGCCGCTGCGCACAAACTCCTCGCCGAAATCACGCGAACGACGAACCTGCCGTGCTCCGGGGGCCTCGCCGCGACGCGGCTTGTCGCGAAGGTGGCTTCTGATCAGGCGAAACCAGGCGGCCTCCTCTGGGTTCCCGCAGGCAGCGAGGAACGATTTCTTGCCCCGCTCGCGGTGCGAAAAGTCCCCGGCATCGGGGAAGTGACCGGGAAGGCGCTGCGCGCCTTGGGTGTGGAATCAGTCGCGCAGCTCGCGCGGCTGCCCGAAAAAAAACTGGAAAGCATATTCGGCCAGTGGGGCACGGCGCTCTACCGCAAGGCGCGCGGCGGCGACTCCTACGAATTTGTGATTGATGCCGAGCCGAAATCCATCTCGCACAATCATGCCTTCAGCGAAGATACCGATGATGTTCCGGCGCTTGAGGCGATGCTCAGTTATCTCTCGCAGAAGGCCTGCAAGCGTCTGCGCGAAGCGGGGCTAGAGACCCGCACGCTCACGCTGACGATCCGCTACGCTGGCTTTGAAACGCACACCCGCTCGCGCACGCTCGCAGAGGTGACTCGCCTCGATGCCGACATTTTCCGTGTCTTTCTTGAATTATTTCGCGCGAACTGGGACCGCCGCCGCAAGCTCCGCCTGCTTGGCGTGGCGCTGGGTGGTTTGGCGCACGGCATGCAACAACTCGATCTGCTCGACCCTCAGCGCCGGGAAAAACTCGAACAGCTCACGCGCGCGGCAGATGGCCTGCGTGATCGCTTTGGCTTCGGCTCGGTGCGTTTCGGTGGATCGCTGCGCCGGGACGACTCTTAAACGGTCCTTTGCCGGTAGCGATTCCACGCTCTGGAAATCGATTTCGACGACGTCACCTGCCTCGCAGTCCAGGTGACCTGACGCAGCCGGGATCGCGGTTCGGCACTTCCTTACCTTCTTCTTTTCCACCTTTGCCCCGGCGTGCCGCATAATCCCGGTATGAACGGGCGCGAACTGGCGATGCAGATTTCGGCGCGGCTGCGCGAGCGCGGATTCCAAGCGCTTTTCGTTGGCGGGTGTGTGCGCGATCTGCTCCTCGGTCGTGAGCCCGCCGATTTTGACGTTGCCACCGACGCCAAGCCAAGCGAAGTGATTTCGCTCTTCCCGAACAGCGTCGCAGTGGGCGCGCAGTTCGGTGTTGTGCTCGTCGTCGAAGAAAGCTGCAAAGTCGAAGTCGCCACGTTCCGTTCCGATGTGGGCTATTCCGACGGGCGGCACCCGGATCGTATCGAATACGCGCGCACCGCGGAAGAAGACGTCCAACGGCGCGACTTCACGATCAACGGACTGCTCATGCGGCCGGAAACCGGGGAAATCATTGACGTCGTCGGCGGGCAGCCGGATCTAAAGGCGGGCATCATCCGGGCGATCGGCGAGCCGAGCCGGCGATTCGCCGAGGACAAGCTGCGCATGCTTCGCGCCGTGCGGTTCGCGGCACGGTTCGGGTACACCGTTGAGCCTGGTACATTCGAGGCCGTTCGCCGCCATGCGCCGGAAGTACTTCAGGTCTCGGCTGAGCGCGTCCGCGATGAGCTGACGAAATTGCTCACCGAAGGAGCCGCGCGGCGCGGCTTCGAGCTGATGGAGGAAACCGGCTTGCTCCAAGCCGTTTTGCCCGAAGTCGCCCGGATGAAAAGCGTCGAGCAACCGCCGCAATTTCATCCCGAGGGAGACGTCTGGATCCACACGCGGCTGATGATCGAGCAACTTTCCGCCGGCGCTTCAGCAACGCTGGCCTGGGGAGTCCTCCTCCACGATGTCGGCAAACCACCCACGTTCGCGCCCACCTCACAGACCGGCGATCGCATTCGCTTTGACGGTCATGTGGAAGTCGGCGCGCGCATGGCGGGCGAAATTTGCGCGCGACTGCGCTTCTCAAACGACGACACGCAGCAGATCGTCGCTCTCGTCGCCAACCACCTGCGCTTCAAGGATGTCGCGCAGATGCGCGCCTCCACGCTCAAGCGCTTCGTCAGGCTGCCCCGCTTTGAGGAGCATCTCGAGCTGCATCGCTTGGACTGCCTTTCGAGCCATCGGATTCTCGATGCGTATGAATTTGTGCGACGCTTCCTCGCAGAAACGCCCCCCCAAGTGGTTCGGCCAGAACGCTTGATCACCGGTGACGATCTGAAGCAAATGGGCTTCATTCCCGGACCCGTGTTCGCACAAATCCTGCGGGAATTGGAGGATGCACAGCTCGAGGGTCAAGTGAAAACTCGAGAGGAGGCGCAGGCCTTCATCCGACGGAAATATGGCACAGCGACCTAAATCTCCCGTCTAACATATTGCGCTAAAAAGACTTATGTTACATCTCTCGACGGCGCCGTACCTGTACCATATTTTAGTGCTATGCACTCATATTTTCTTATAGTATGATACGTATTGCTTGGTACCATTTCCCCTTTCGCCGCATCTAACTATACTGTCGAGCAGTTTGTGGTTCAATTGTAGGGTAGATTGAGAAAGCCATGGCCGACAAAAAAATAGCGGTGCCAGAGACACTCCCGATCTTGCCGGTTCGGGATACGGTGCTCTTTCCCGGCGCGGTACTGCCCTTGACGGTGGGCCGGGAAACTTCTCTGGCGCTCGTGAATTCGCTGACCGGTGAAGAAAAGCTCCTGGGCGTCGTCGCGCAGCTCGACCCGCGCGTGGAAGAGCCCACGGCAGCCGATCTGCACAAGGTCGGGACGCTCGCCAAGGTCCACAAGACCGTCAAGATGCCGAACGGAAACGTGGTCGTGTTTCTGGAGGGCGTCCAGCGCATTCACGTGATCGAGCTGCTGACCTTTCGGCCGTTTCTCCGCGCGCGCACGGAAGCGGAACCCGATGTCACGGGTGAATCGGACGCCGAGCTCGAAGCGCTGCAGCGCAACGCGCAGGATCTTTTCCGCGAAGTCGTGAGCCATTCTTCGCAGCTTTCCGACGAGCTGCAGTCCGTGGCCATCAATATTGACGACCCCGGCCGGCTGGCGGACTTCATTGCCGGAACCTTGCCCTCTCTCTCGACGCTGCTGCGCCAGGAACTGCTCGAAACAGCAAACGTCCGCAAGCGGCTCGAGACGCTGATCCGCGAGCTGTCCAAGGAGCTCGAAGTCCTCGAGCTGCGCTCGAAAATCCAGGATCAGGTCCAAGAGCAGGTCAATCAGAGCCAGAAGGAATATCTACTGCGCGAGCAGATGAAGGCCATTCAGAAGGAACTGGGCGACGGCGACGACTCGCTGCAGGAAATCGACGAGCTGCGCAAGAAGATGGAAGAGACCGGAATGCCGGCGGAAGCCAAGAAGGAATGCGAGCGCGAATTGAAGCGCCTGGCAAAGATGACGCCTGCGTCCGCCGAATACATGGTTTCGCGCACCTATCTTGAATGGATGACCTCGCTGCCGTGGTCAAAATCCTCCGGGAGCGAGGAGATCAACATCGCGAAGGCGCGCGAGATTCTCGATGAAGATCATTACGATCTCGAAAAGGTAAAGGAGCGCATCCTCGATTACCTCGCGGTGAAAAAACTTCAGCCGGGAATGAAAGGGCCGATTCTGTGCTTTGTCGGGCCGCCGGGCGTGGGCAAGACGTCGCTGGGCAAATCCATTGCGCGCGCGCTTGGCCGCAAGTTCGTGCGCATGTCCCTCGGCGGAATGCATGACGAGGCCGAAATCCGCGGCCACCGCCGGACGTACATCGGCGCGCTGCCGGGCCAGATCATTCAGGGCATCAAGCGCGCCGAGACGAACGATCCCGTCTGCATGCTCGATGAAGTGGACAAACTCGGGCGCGACTTCCGCGGCGATCCCTCGGCTGCTCTGATGGAAGTGCTCGACCCGGAGCAGAACGCGACGTTCCGCGACCATTACCTCGATGTGCCCTTCGATCTGTCGAAGGTGCTCTTTATCGCCACGGCGAACTGGATGGATCCCATACCGGAGCCGCTGCGCGACCGCATGGAGATCATCGAGCTGCCGGGCTACACCAGCGAAGAGAAGATCCACATCGCCAAGAAGTATCTGATCCCGAAGCAGGCGGCCGAACACGGCCTCAAGGTGGGCGAGCAGCTCGAATTCACCGACGAATCGCTACAGGAGATTATTCACAGTTACACGCGCGAAGCCGGCGTGCGCAACCTGGAGCGAGAGGTGGCCACGCTGACGCGCAAGCAGGCGCGGCGCATCGCCGAAGGCCAAACGGACAAGCTGGTCGTGACGCCGGAAACGGTGCGCGAGTATCTCGGCGTGCCGAAATTCCGCACGGAAAAAGAGATCGACGAGCGTGTAAAACAGCCGGGCGTCGCCGTGGGTCTGGTCTGGACGCCGGTCGGCGGCGACATTGTATTCATCGAAGCAAGCCGGATGCGCGGCGGCAAGCAGTTCACGATGACCGGTCATCTCGGAGAAGTCATGCAGGAGTCCATGACGGCTGCGCTGACGTGGGTCCGCTCGAACGGTGAGCGCTACGGTATTGATCCCGACTTTTTCCGCAAGCAGGACATCCACATCCACGTGCCCTCGGGCGCGGTGCCGAAGGACGGCCCGTCAGCGGGCGCGGCCATGGTGACAGCCCTGGTGAGCCTGCTGAGCGGGCGGCCGGTGCGCAACCGTCTGGCGATGACCGGGGAAATGACGCTTTCCGGCATCGTTCTTCCCGTCGGCGGAATCAAGGAAAAAGTTCTCGGCGCAAAGCGCGCGGGCATCAAGGAAGTCCTCCTCCCCGCCGACAACGAGCCGAATGCGAAACAGGACTTGCCGGCCGAAATTCTCGGCGACATGAAGATCACCTACGTGCGTACCCTCGATGAAGTGATCGAAAACGCGCTCTCGAAAGAAAGCGTGGCGCCGCCGGTCACGCCGCAGCCCGCGCCCAAGGAAAAGCACATCGCCCCCGAAGTGCCGCGGGCAATTCACTGAAAATCAGGCGTTGTTTTCCCGGGCCTCGCGTGTTCCGCGGAGCCTTTTTCTTTGCATAGCACCGGCGGACCGCCGCTCTCCTCACTCTCAGCGGCAGCAGCTCGCGAACGCCTCAAGACTCGCCCGCCTCCTGTTACCATAAATCCTCCCCACATGACCGGCGCTCAACACACTTCGGGAAATATCGCAGCGAATCTCGCATCCGCGCTCTTGGACATATTGCATCGTGAGCGGCTTGTGCCGCGCTTTGTTGATTCTTATGTTGTCGAAAAAGGGCGGCAGGCTCTGCAGGCCCATCCGGCGCGCTATCGTGAATTGCTCGCCCTGCTTACGCGCGAAGCCCTGCTCGCGATGACGATTCGCGCGCTCGAAGAGGCGCAGTCGGCGGGCAGCGAGCGCGGCAGAGAAACCGCCAGAAAAACGAAGGGGGCCTTTGGCGGGCCGTCCTTCCGCCGCAATTTTCTCGCCGCACTCGCGAAACAGCAAAAGTGGAGCGTCGGCGACGCCCTGGACTTTCAATCCGATCTTCGGATGTACGAGGAATTGCTGGCGCGGCGGCCCGCAGCGAATCGCGCTCGAAAGCCCTTCGAGGCGGCGGATCATCCCTTCGTGGATCGTTGCGCCTTCTTGCTTGACTCTTCGTTTCTCGAACAGGCGCGCGTGGCCGCCAGCCGCGCGCTCGCCGACATCGAGAATGCGACATCCCAAGCCGCCACTGCCGTCCTGCCAACCAAGAAGATTGCTCGCAAGCGCTGATGGATACGGTCCTCTAAGAGAGCCGAGCCAATTTGAAGATGGCCCCCGCGTGGCCGTCACTACCTGAAGAAATGCTAGGAGATGCGCTCGACCTGCACCGCCGTGCCGTAGGCCAGCACTTCGGTCACGCCCCCCGCGACTTCCGTCGCATCGTAGCGCATCCCAACAACGGCGTTGCCGCCGTGCTCGGCCGTGTGCTGCAGCAACAGCTCGAAGGCGTCCTGCCGCGTTTGTTCGCAGAGATTGGTCAGGATCGTGATGTTGCCTCCAAAAATCATCTGCACGGCGGCGCCCAGATTTCCGATCACGCTGCGCGAGCGCACGATAATCCCGCGGACAATCCCGACATTACGCACGATGCGGTAACCCGGCAATTCCAAGGCTGACGTCACCATGCTTGCATCCACTCGGCTAGCCATGCGGTGTTTCTCCTTTCGGGGTGTTTACCGCTCCGATTCTACTGTGTCACAGGGCGGTGCGCGAGTGATGTCTCTCTGCTATTCTCGCGAGAGCGTGGTGGAATTCTTCTATTTTCTGGCGGCGCTGCAGATTCTTCTCGGTCTCTACATGATCGGCGAGGGGCTGCGGTGGATCGGCTATGTCCGGCGCAGGATGCTCTCGCACGCCGGCTTCTACGCCCCGCGCGTCGCGGTGCTGTGTCCCTGCAAAGGCCTTGAGCCCGGCCTCGAGCAAAACCTCCATTCGCTTTGCGAGTTCGATTACGCCAATTACGAAGTCTTTCTGATCGTGGCGTCGGCGTCCGACCCTGCCTGCGGCATCATGCGGCGGGTTGCGGAAACTTCGAAGCCCAAGGCGCACGTGGTCATCGCCGGCGCGCCGCAGGGCTGCGGCGAAAAGGTGAACAACCTGCGCGTGGCCGTCGAGCAGCTCCCGCCGGATTTCGACGTTTTCGTTTTCGCGGATTCTGATGGACGCCCAACGCGGCCCTGGCTGCAAAAACTCGTGGCGCCGCTGAATGATCCGCGGCTGGGCGCAACAACGACGATGCGCTGGTATCTCCCCAATCGCAACAACCTGGCCACGGCGCTGCTGGCGGCCTGGAATGCGCCGATTGTGACCCTCCTTGGCGAGCGCGGAAAGAATTTCTGCTGGGGCGGCGGGACGGCCATTCGACGCAGCGTGTTCGAGCAGGCCAACGTGGCCGAAGAATGGATCCATTCGGTGAGCGACGACTATTCGATGACACACGCCCTCGAACGTCTCGGCCGGCCGATCCTATCCGTGCCGGAATGCCTGACCCTTTCATTTCCCGCGACCGATTTTGACGGCTTAATGGAGTTCACCAACCGGCAGGTTCTCATCACGCGCGTGTACAACCAGAAGCTCTGGGTTACCGCAGCAGCGACGCATCTCTCCTACTGCACGACGATCGTCTTCGGCGCCATGCTGTTCCTCGGGAATCTTTTCGCCGGGCGGCCGGCCTTTCATCTCGCCCTGCTGACGTGTCTTCCTATGCTCTTGGCGGCGATCCGCGGCGCGCTACGCCTCGCGGCTGTCAGCGAAATCCTGTCCGCGTGGCGGTCCAAGCTCATGGAACAGTCCTGGATCTGGACGGCGCTCTCCGTCTTCGTGCCGTTCCTGTATGTCGTGAACTTCGCTGCGTCAGCATTCACGCGCACGATTCGCTGGCGCGGCATGCGCTACGAGTTGGTGTCCCCGGACGAAACGAAAATTCTCGCGCGCTGACCTCGCCGCTCTTCCCGCTCACTGACCGCTGAGAAACGGGAAATGAGCCGAAGCTGCCATAAAGAAAAGCATCGGAAAGGACACCCAAAAATTCGTGCCCGAGGCGAGAAAGGCGAGCCGCGCGAGCGATGCGGCTTCCGCTGGCATCGGCGTGCCGTGCTCGGCGCTTGCCTTGGTCCAGGCAATGAACCGTTTCTGGCATCGCCAGATAACTCCCCACACGTTTAGCAGCTTGAAATAACCCATGCCGCCACCGATGGAGATGTAAAGAAACCCGCTTTCCACAAGGGAAAAATTGCCCGGACTGTGCAATTCCTACTTGCAAATCCTGCGCTTCAGGGACTCTCCGCAAAGTAAGTCATGCAATTTCATAGAGTTTTGATTGCACAAAAAAGGCAAGAGAATTGCGCATCAGCCTTGGTTCGGGTAACGATCGCGGGGCGAAAGGTCAGGCCACTCCTTCTCATGCCTGAGCGCCTTAATTCGCGGCCGGAAACGCGGGTCTCTGACCGGGCGTTCTGGCTTCCTGACCGCTCTCCCATTCTCTGAAACCGGCCTCTTGGAGAGGCGATCGCACAAATCAATCAAGAGGTTTGGGTCGCTTCACTAGACCTCTTCGGAGAGGTGCACGTGAGGATCATCCGCAGAAAAGAGAAGGCGCAACACTCCACACGCTCAAGCATTCCAGCATTACCGGATACATTCTTCTTTTACGAAAAACGCACCGGCGTGGCTCATTTTCGCGTCGAGGCGAGCCCCGACGGGTGTCTACCCGCGGATCAAGCCGCTGGTCTTCTCGCCATGCACTGCCTGGTGCGAGGACAAGCCCCCAGCGATTACGTCGTCATGGTCGAGGCTGGCCATAACCTGCTCGGGGGAATTACGGAGAAAGCCGAAAAGCTTCTCCAAGCCGGCCGGTCGGTCCCGGCTCCCGTTGCGCTGAGCCGCCGCGAAGAAGAAGTTCTGAGCGGCATCATGCAAAGCATGGCTAACAAGGAAATCGCCGCGGCGCTCCACCTTTCCGAGCGCACGGTGAAATTCCACGTCTCGTCGCTGCTCGCCAAATTCCGCGTCAGGGGACGCATGGAACTGGTGCGCGAAACGTCGCGTGCGTATTTGCCGGCGCGCCATGCTGCGGTGCCGGATCCCATGCCATTTCCCGCGGTGAACCGCGAATTGCGCGCGTATACTTCACCGGAAACCAACTATCGCCGAGCCACCCGTGCGGCGGACGTTCTGCCACTGCCGAAGCGGCAGATGAGCGCATAGCCTCTGCCCCTGCGAATTTTCAAAACACCATCATCAACGGAAAATAAAACGGCCCCCTGTTCTTGAAGAGCAGAGGGCCGTTTCATTTTGTTGGGCGGATACGAAAGATTACTTCTTCGCGCTGGCGAAGTTCTCCGCGACCGCATCCCAGTTGACCACGTTCCACCACGCCTCGATGTACTCTGGCCGGCGGTTCTGATACTTCAGGTAATAAGCATGCTCCCAGACGTCCAGCCCCATGACCGGTTTGCCGCCACTCATGATGGGGTTGTCCTGGTTCGGAGAGGAGTCGATCGCCAGCTTGCCATCTTTGATCAAGAGCCACGCCCAGCCCGAGCCGAATCGGCCCGTGCCCGCTGCGGCGAATTTTGTTTTGAAGTCGGCGAAGCTGCCGAACGCGGAATTGATGGCCGCCGCGAGATCGCCCTTGGGCTCTCCGCCGCCGCCTTTTTTCATGATGGTCCAGAACATCGAATGGTTCCAATGGCCGCCGCCGTTGTTGCGGACGGCGTTGCGGATGTTTTCCGGCACAGCGTCCAAGCCGCGAAGCAAATCTTCGAGAGATTTGCCCTGAAGAGCGGCCTGGCTGTCGAGCGCTTTGTTGAGGTTAGTGACGTAGGCGCCGTGGTGCTTGTCGTGATGGATTTCCATGGTCTTGGCGTCAATGTACGGCTCGAGTGCGTCAAATGCATACGGCAACGGGGGGACTGTAAATGCCGCGGGCGTTTCCGCCAGTCTATGATTTGAATCCGACTTGGCCGCGCTGCCGGCGCGCAAGAGACCCGGAGCAGAGTTTCTTGTCCCGAGCAATCCTGCGCCGACGATACCCGTATTGAATAAGAACTTACGGCGATTCATGGGAACTCCAGAAGTGCGAATGTTCAGACGACCTGCGGGCCAAATTATACAGCTTGTGCGGGTGACATGGTTACTCCGTCGGAGAGACGCACATCCCTGCCAGCTCGCAAGGCATCCGAGACGCCACGATATTACTAGCACGACCTTCGCTCGGTGGCTATAATCGCGTCGCGCTCGTAGGCATTCGGTGCTCACCCGCTGAAATGCGCCAATCTGAAGCCGCGCTCGTCAGGGTCCAACTTAGAAGGAGAACGCCATGACCGATCTGAGTGGTTTGGAACAACTCTTCCGTTGGCTACACGTTTTTGCCGGGATTGTATGGATCGGGTTGCTCTA
>JBGOWC010000278.1:0-3548 GCA_041478415.1 Terriglobia bacterium | reverse complement strand
TGATCCCTATGGTCTCCGCGACTGGGTCGCGCAGATGGCGGCGAGCGGCGCTCGCGTCACCATTATCGCCTCATCCGGCCAGGTGTTCGCCGATTCGCAGGCGGACCCGCTTACCATGGAAAATCACGCGGACCGACCCGAGATTCAGCAGGCGCTCGCCGGCGGCGAAGGCCGTTCGATTCGTCACAGCGCCACGGTTCAGCGCGACCTCCTCTACTATGCCGTTCGCCAGCCGCTTGCTTCCGGACCGCCGGTTATTCTGCGCTTTGCCCTGCCTCTCGAAACGGTGAACGAAGTTCTCAAGGAATTCCGCCGTCGGCTCTGGCTCGCCTCGCTCGTGATTCTGATTCTGGCCGGCGCGGTGTCGTTGCTTGTCTCGCGCGCTTTCTCCAGCCGGGTGGAGCGGTTGAAAGAGCTTTCGCGCCGCGTGGCCGAGGGAGACTTTCGGCCGATCGCCGCGCCTCGTTCGGGAGATGCGCTGGATGCCTTGGCGCTCTCGCTGAACGAAACAGCGGCGCGCCTTGACGGCACAATCCGCACGCTCACCGATGAGCGCAACCTGTCGGCCGCGATCCTGGGGAGCATGGTCGAGGGCGTCGCGGTCGTCAGAGCCGGGGAACGTTTGGTGTTCGCGAACCAGGGATTCGCGGAGATTCTGGATCTGGATGTGCCGCCGAAATCCGGCAGCGCGCTAGTGGAAGTTGTGCGGCAGACGGAGCTGCTCGAGGCCGTGCGTGAGGTCCTTGGAGGGAAGCCCGCGGTGCACACTGAGATCGTCACCGGAACGCTTCGACAGCGTTTTTTCGCGGTGACCGTGGCCGCGGTGCGCGCGGTGGAGTCGGCCGGAGCCGTCATCGTGCTGCACGACGTCAGCGATCTGCGCAAGCTCGAGCGCGTGCGGCAGGATTTTGTCGCCAACGTTTCACACGAGCTCAAGACGCCTCTGACCGCCATCCAGGGATTCGCGGAAACCTTGCTCGGCGGCGCCGTGGACGATCCGCTCAACCGCGGACGATTCCTCGAGATCATTCTCGAGCACGCGCGCCGTCTCGCCCGGCTGACGGATGATCTGCTCAAGCTTTCGCAGATTGAAGCCGACCAGCTCGAACTCGAGATTCATCCGTTTCGGGTCGAGCAATTGATCGAAAGCTGCCTCGAAACTTCTCGCATGCGTGCCGGCGAAAAGAACATCGGTTTAACGGTCGAGCTGCCCCCGGGTCTTCCGGAGATCGCCGGAGACCGCCGGCGTCTCGCCGAGGTCCTGCAAAACCTGCTCGACAATGCCGTTCAATACACTCTTCCTGGCGGCCGGATCACGGTGCGAGCGGAGCGCGCCGGCCGCGAAGTGATTCTGACCGTCGCGGATACCGGCATCGGCATCCCGCAGGCCGATCAGCCACGTATCTTCGAGCGTTTCTACCGCGTGGATTCGGCGCGCTCCCGGGCAGCCGGAGGCACGGGTCTCGGTTTGGCCATTGCGAAACACCTGGTCGAAGCGCACGGCGGCCGCATCTGGGTGGAGAGCGAAGTCGGCCAGGGATCGCAGTTTCATTTTGCCGTTCCGGTCTACAACATCGAACGCGGTTCCCCGCGCTCCTCTTCTGGTACGACCTCGCCTTCTACCACGAATATGCCCGGACCGCCCCTGTCCTGATTTCCATCGAAACAAACCTGGAACTTACCAAGAATTCACAGAGCCTTCATTCGGACGTGACCCCAGCTCTTTAGTCTTGGCCTCGCTTGAACTTCACTCACGTCCTACCTGGGGACCAGAGCACCCCTGGCTCCGGTCCCCTTCCCCCCCTCACGAACCGGGAAAAGCGCAATTCCAGCGGTTGCCCGTCTGTTACAGAAGATTCACATCGTGTTCAAAGGGCGTTGACCATTCCCCGCTACCCTACCCACCCTGAAAGAATCAGACGGGCTGATACACTCAGCCCGAGTTCGACGGGTCCTCGCAGGGTTTCTGGGGAAAAAATCGAATCGGAGGATTTCATGCATAGGACGTGGATGACAGCCGTGTTTTCCGCCCTTCTGGTGGCGACGCCACTCTGGGCGGACAACGGCCCCGACAAAGACGCCGCAAGCAAGGGGGCTGCGACTGCAGCGGCCGCCGCCTCGGCGAAGAAGAATTCGCCGGCGAAACCGAAAGACAAGGGGAAAGATGCGGAAAAACCCGTCGCCAGTTTTGGCGCCGAAATTGAGCAGCTTCGCGAGATGGTGCTCGAGCAGGCCAAGCAGATGGAGGCTCAGCAGCAGCTCATGCGTGATCAGCAGGACAAGTTGAATGCGCTCACGGAAGAGCTACGCGCGGCCCGCACGCCTGCAGCCGCACCAGCAGTGGCCCAAGAGCAGAGCCAGGACCAGAAAGTGCTGGAGGGGCAAGTCGAGGCCGTCGCCGACGCCACCAACGAGCTCACCAAGAAAGTTGCTTCGCTCGACAAGGACTACCAGGGGGAGAAGAAATCGCTGAACGACAAGGTCAAGGGCATTGGCCCGTTCACCTTTAGTGGGGACATCCGCGCCCGGTATGAGCCTTTCTTCGGCGGTGGTGCCGAGAGTTCAACCGCCCCGCCGGACCGCCATCGCCAGCGCTTCCGCCTGCGCTTCAACGTGAACGCCAAGCTGAACGACGAAATCTCCGGCGGATTCACTCTCGCATCGGGCAACATCGGCGACCCCATCTCCACGAATCAAACCGAGGGCGACTTCCTCAACCGCAAGCCAGTCGCGATTGACCGCGCCTTCATCACCTATCACCCGAAATATTTCAAGCCCTTCACCATAACCGGCGGGAAGTACGGCTACACCTGGCCCCGCACGGAGTTGACCTTTGACAACGACCTCAATCCGGAGGGCATCAGCGAGCAGGTGATGTGGGATTGGAAGAACAAATTCCTCTCGCACTTTGGTGTGGTGGCGTTCCAAGCGCCGTTATTCGAAGCCGGGGGAAACAACTCCACCGTGAGCGGACCTCTGGCCCAGGACTCGGCAATCTTCGGCGGGCAGGTGCAAACGGGCTGGAGGCTCGGCTCGCGCATCAAACTAGTGGCCGACGTTGCCTACTACGACTACCGCAACGCAGACCGCATCGCCCGGAACCAGACCAACGGCAACGGCTTCGCCTCGAGCGGAACCGCGACAGGCTTTGGCGGCGGGACCGGGGACGGAACTTTCGGCTTCGGCGGGAGTACGAACACCAACAACATCGTCAACGTGGTCAGCGGCACGACAACCACCCGCTTTTTCGCTTCGAAATTCGGCATCCTGGACGCCATCCTTCGCGCCGACTTCGATACCGGTCACGCGCGCTTGCCGGTCTATGCGCTTATCAATTTCGCGCAGAACACCCGGGCCTGCGGGAACCAGGACGCGATCAACGCCTTCGTCGCCACTCTCCCGGCGACGCCTCCGCCCACCTTCACCTTTACGTGCGATCCGCATCAGCGCCAGGCTTACTGGGCCGAGGGATCCATCGGCCGCACGGCCGAAAAGGGCGATTTCCGCTTCGCGTACACGTTCATGCGCATCGAACGCGATGCCGTGGT